>CAYQAD010000006.1:0-27430 GCA_964415125.1 uncultured Phycisphaeraceae bacterium
CAACGACACGATCATCATCATGGACCGCATCCGTGAGAACCGCGGCAAGCTGCCCTACACCACCGACAAGATCATCAACAACTCGATCAATCAGACGCTGAGCCGAACGGTCATCACCTCGGGCACGACGCTGCTCGCGGCGCTGATCCTCTACATCTTCGGCGGCGAGGGTGTGCGGGCGTTCTCCTACGCCCTGATCATTGGTGTGGCGGTGGGCACGTACTCCTCGATTGCCGTCGCGGCGCCGCTCGTGTGGTCGAAGCGTCGGGACCGGACGGAAGTCGAGCCCGAGGCACGCGGCATCGCGCCGGCCTCGTCGTGACGGCGGGCGGCGGCACCGGGGCCGATGGAGGGCCCTTCGTATGGGCGATGGTGGCCATCGATATGTCGGTGCGTTCCTGCTCTTGGTGCTGGTCTGGATCGGTGTGTTCTGGTGGTGGGAGCCCTCGGGGCGCGAGGCGGTGACCTTCGAGCCGCCGGTCGCGGCCACGCCGCCGCTCCGCGCAGGAGAGATCACGATTGATGAGCCCGGCCGGCTGGTGATGCCGAGCAGCCCACTCATCCCGGCAGATGCGAACGATGCGGGCGTCGAAGAGACTCCGGTCGATGATGCGAGCAGGGCCGACGCGCCGGCTGGTGAGGAATCGCCGGACGGCACCGCGGCCGGAGGCGTGATCGCGCCGACATTTCGCGACGTGGTGATTCGGCGGGGGGATACCTACGCGAGCATCGCGCGGCGTGAGCTGGGCTCAAGCTCGCTGGCGGGCGCCATCGCCCGCGCGAATCCGCTCAAGGACCCGCGTCGGCTGCGCGTGGGCGAGACGCTGCGGGTGCCGACGGACCCTTCCAACATCCAGGGCAAGCCGATCGGCGACGCGGGCGAAGAAGCGGCGGCCTCGCCGATGATCGAGTACACGGTGCAGCGCGGCGACACGCTCGGGGGCATCGCGCGTCGGTTCTATGGAAGCAGCCGATTCGCCGAGGTGATCTTCGAGGCCAACCGCGATCGAATGCGTTCGATGGACACGGTGCGGCTCGGGCAGGTGCTCATGATCCCGCCGGCCTCGCAGGTGACGGGCGCGAACTAGACTGGCACGACGGGCACGACGGGCGCGACACGGGATGCAACACATGGCTGAACAACGGCGATACATCGTGACCGGCGGCGCCGGCTTCGTGGGTGCGAATCTCGTGGCGGAGCTCGCATCGCGGGACCCCGAGGCGGACATCCTTGTGGTCGATGACTTCCGCACCGGCTCGCACGCGAACCTGATCGAGGCGTGCGCGCGGCACGAGATGCTCTTCGAGCACACGGTGCTGCCGGTGGGCGTCGAGGAGATCGCGTGGGCCGGCATGATCGAGGAGGTCGAGCCCGCGGCGGTCTTCCACCTCGGCGCCATCACAGACACGACCGCCGACGACGAGCGGGCGATGCTCGAGGTCAACAGCGAGTCCTTTGGCCCGATGCTCGCCGCGTGCGTCGAGGCGGATGTGCCGTTGGTCTACGCGTCGAGCGCGGCGACCTACGGCACGCCGGGCGAGGCCGCGGACCGCGTCGCGTTCGTGGAGTCTTCCGCGGGCATGCCGAACAACGTGTACGGCTTCAGCAAGTGGCTGATGGAGTGCGAGCATCGGCGTGTCGCGGCGGCGTGCGCGTGCGCGGGTCGCGGTGAGCCCTGGGTTGTGGGACTCCGATACTTCAACGTCTTCGGGCCGGGCGAGGCACGCAAGGGGTCGATGGCGTCGATGGCGTACCAACTCGCCAAGCGCATGCTCGCGGGCGAGCGACCGAGGCTCTTCACGGGCGGCGAGCAGGCACGCGACCAGGTGTCGGTGCACGACGTGGTCGATTGCACGCTCGCGGCGGCCGGCATGGGCACCAACGAGCGCCCCCGGTCGGGCGTGTACAACCTCGGGTCGGGGCGGGCGACGACGTTCAACGAGGTCGCCGAGGCGGTGCGCGATGGTCTTGGGTTGGATGCCGAGGCGTTCGCGATCGAGTACTTCGAGATGCCAGCGAGCGTGCGGGCGTTCTATCAGGACTTCACGCTCGCGGACATGTCGGCTGCGGCCGATGGGCTCGGCTGGACGCCAAAGCACGATCCGATCGAGGCGATCCGCGCGTACGCGGGCCAATTGGCAGCGGGGCTCATGGGCGGCACGCCCGCAGCGGTGGGGGGACACTCGTGACGCTCAAGCGCGTACTGGTCACCGGCGGCGCAGGATTTTTGGGATCGCACCTGTGCGATCGGCTCGTCGCGGCCGGGCACGACGTGATCTGCCTGGACAACTTCTTCACGAGCCAGAAGAGCAATGTGGAGCACCTGCTCGACCACGGCAACTTCGAGCTCATCCGTCACGACGTGACGCACCCGCTGTGGCTCGAGGTCGACGAGATCTACAACATGGCCTGCCCCGCGGCGCCCGGGCACTACCAGTACAACCCAATCAAGACGATGAAGACGTCGGTGCTCGGCGCGATCAATGTGCTGGGCATGGCCAAGCGATGCCGGGCCCGGGTGTTGCAGGCGTCGACGAGCGAGGTCTACGGCGACCCCGAGGTGCACCCGCAGCCGGAGTCGTACCGGGGGTCGGTGAACCCGATCGGGCCTCGCGCGTGCTACGACGAGGGCAAGCGTGCGGCCGAGACGCTCTTCTTTGATTACCACCGGCAGAACAACGTGGATATCAAGGTCGTGCGGATCTTCAACACGTATGGCCCGAGGATGCACCCCTTCGACGGGCGCGTCGTGTCGAATTTCATCCGCCAGGCGCTTGCGGGCGAGGACATCGCGATGTTCGGCGATGGCTCGCAGACGCGATCGTTCTGCTTCGTCTCGGACATGATCGACGGGTTGATCGCGATGATGGAGGGGCCCGACGACTTCGCGGGCCCGGTGAACATCGGCAACCCGGTCGAGACGACGATCCGCGAGCTGGCGTCGACGATCATCGAGATGGTCGGGGCGGACTCGAAGATCATCGAGCGGCCTCGCCCCGCCGACGACCCGATGCAGCGCCAGCCGATCATCGATCTGGCCCGCGATCGCCTGGGGTGGTCGCCCAAGGTCACCCTCGCCGATGGACTCGCCCAGACGGTCGAGTACTTCCGGTCGATCCGTTTCGAGGACTTCCGCGCTCCGACGCCCAACTACTGATCGCCCGACGGCCGCAACTCACCGAGGCCTCGGCGCGTGGAGGGCGGCCACGGTGCGGTCGTTGGCAGTAGACTGCACCCATGAGTTCGGCTCCCACATGCCTTGTGCTGCTCGACGGCGACCTCGAGGGTCTCGCGTCGCTCGCGTGCGCCACCGAGGCGGGCGTGGTGTCGGGCTTGGGCTCGGCGAGCGTCGTAGGGGCGTGTGTTGAGGCAGATCCGGCACGGCGCGACGCAGCACTGCGTCAGGCCGCGGCGCACGACACGGCATGGCTGGACGTGACGGTGTCGCCGAAGCGCGGCACGAGCGGCAAGCTCATCGCGGTGGGGGAGGCGGCCGCGGCTGCGGGCATCCCCAAGATCATCTGGCCGGTGCGGGTGCGTCCCGGTCGTTGGCGGGTGCGCGAGGCGGCGACCGCGATGGATCGGGCCCTTCTGGTCGAGCGGCTGATCTCGCTCGACGCGTCCGAGCTGGGCCTCGCGGAGATGTCGATCGAGACGCCCATGGTCGACCTCGATGACGAGCAGCTCGCCGAGCTGGCCGCGGACATGGCCGTGTCGCTCGACCTGTGCTGGTGGTGGGGGGGCGAGGGCGAGTCGGCGGCGCAGGCCCGCGATCACTGGCGGGCGATCGCCGGCCGGTTCGGCCTCTCGGTGGCGTAGGCGTTCGGACCGCACAGCCTGCTTGTGGTTCCGCTGCGCGGGGTGGCACTCGCCTGGGATCGCCTAGACTGGCGTCCGATGACCAACGCCACAGCAGCACGCAGTTCCGGGTCCAGTTCCACGCTTCGAACCGTCCATGCCGGGGCGGTCCATCGCTGGACGCAGACGCTCATCCCGACCACGCGCGACGCGCCCGCGGACGCGGAGATGCCCAGCCACAAGCTGCTTGTGCGGGCCGGCTATGTCCGCCGGGTGGGCGCGGGCATCTACGACTACCTGCCGCTCGCGTGGCGAAGCCTGAAGAAGATCTCGCAGATCATCCGCGAGGAGATGGATGGAGCGGGCGCGAGCGAGCTGCTGCTGCCGACGCTCGAGCCGCTCGAGCTGTTCGCCGACACGAAGCGTGATGTCGACTACGGCGACCTGCTGTTCCGCGTGACCGATCGCCACGGGCGCACCGCGGCGCTCGGCCCGACGCACGAGGAGGTCATCACGGAGCTGGCCAAGGCGAGCGTGAGCTCGTACAAGCAGCTGCCGTTGAACCTCTATCAGATCCAGACGAAGTTCCGCGACGAGTTCCGCCCGCGTTCGGCGCTGCTGCGCTGCCGTGAGTTTCTGATGAAGGACGCCTACTCGTTCACGCTCACGCTCGACGGGCCCGGCGGCCTGCGCGAGCAGTACGACGCGATGCACGCGGCATACTCGCGGATCTTCTCTCGGCTGGGCCTGGACTTCAGCATCGTGGAGGCCGAGGCCGGCCCGATCGGCGGGTCTGCGTCGCACGAGTTCATGGTCAACTGCGCCTCGGGCGAGGACACGATCCTGGTGTGCGATGCGTCGGGCTACGCCGCCAACGTCGAGAAGTGCGAGATCGGGCCTCGGCCGAGCGACCTGTCGGCAACGCACGATCGGCCGCTGGAGAAGCACCACACGCCCGGGATGCCGGGCATCGAGCGCGTCGCCGAGCGTCTGGGCGTCGAGGCGTCGGGGATGCTCAAGACCGTGGTCTTCGAGCCGGTCGAGGACGCGAGTGCCCCGGAGGGCGGCGAGCTTCCCGCCTTCGTGCTCACCGTGGTGCGGGGCGACCACGAGGCAAACGAGGGCAAGGTGCGCGACGCGGTTGGATTCCCGGTGCAACTCGCCGAGGAGGCCCGCGCCAAGGCGGCGGGCCTCGCGGTCGGGTACGTCTCGCCGAGGGCTGCTGCGTTATGTAAAGCACTGCTCGTGGTCGACCACGATGCTGCGCAGGGCGGCACGCCTTGGGCTACGGGTGCCGATGAGAAGGACCACCACGTCACCGGCTTCTGCTGGTCGCGGGACCTCGGCTCGGAGGTCTCGAGGGTGCGTGTTGCGGACGTGCGCAACGCGCGGGCCGGCGATCCGTCGCCACGGCACGAGGGCTCGGAGCTGCGCGAGCAGCGGGGCATCGAGGTGGGGCACATCTTCCAGCTCGGGACGAAGTACTCCGAGGCGTTCGACTTCACGGTGCTCAACGAGGAGCAGAAGCGGACCAGCGTCATCATGGGCTGCTACGGCATCGGCGTGTCGCGCACGCTGGCGGCTTGCATCGAGATGTCGCACGACGACCACGGCATCGTCTTCCCCCCCGCGATCGCGCCATACCACGTGCTGATCACGATCATGGACGGCAAATCCGAGCGTCACGCCGAGATCGCAGGCCGACTCGCCGAAGAGCTCTCGCGAGCGGGCGCGGATGTGCTCATCGACGACCGCGTCGATCGCCCGGGTGTGAAGTTCAAGGACGCGGACCTCATTGGCATCCCCGTCCGCCTGACCATTGGCGAGCGTGCGCTCGAGCAGGGCGGCGTGGAGTTCAAGTCCCGCCGAGAGTCGGGCAAGGGCGAGCTCGTGCCCGTCGACGGGGCAGTCGCGAAGGCGATCGAGACGATCGAAGCCTGGTCTTAAGGCCCCGGGCCTGACTAGGAGGTTGTATTTTACAGAACATGTATTATCGGACTTTCAGTTCGGCCCTTGGTTCCGGGCTCGGGGCCGAGCTGGCGTGAGAGGGGTTGGGGCGGATGTCAGGCGTTGTGCTCGATGGCGGGGTGGTGTCCATCTCCCAGTGTGGCGACGTTGCGCGTCAGCAGGCCCGGGTGTCGCTCGGGCGTGACGCGGCCGCGCGGATCACCGCCTCTCGCGCGAACGTCGAGTCGGTGCTCGCGGCTGGCAAGGTCCACTACGGCATCAACACGGGGTTCGGCTCGCTGTCACGCCAGGTGATTCCCGACGACCAGCTCGGCGCGTTGCAGCTGAACCTCGTGCGATCGCACGCGGCTGGTGTCGGCGAGCCGCACCAGATCGAGACGGTTCGAGCGGCGATGTTCCTGGCGGCTGCCTCGCTCAGCCGGGGTGCGTCCGGTGTGCGTTTGGAGCTGGTTGAAGCGTTGATCGGGCTCTTGAACGCAGGGATCACGCCCGTGGTTCCGGCGGTCGGCTCGGTTGGTGCGTCGGGCGATCTTGCGCCGCTCGCTCACGTTGGCTTGGTGCTCGTCGGTGAGGGCGTCGCCGACACGCCGGGCGGCCGCGTTGGCGGTCGCGCAGCGCTCGAGCAGGCTGGCTTGAAGCCGTTGCAGCTCGAGGCCAAGGAGGGGCTGGCGCTGCTCAATGGCACGCATTTCATGGCTGCCGAGGCAGCCCTGCTCGCCGCGGATTGGCAGCAGGTCTTTGACGCGGCGATCGTGGCGTGCGCGATGAGCTACGACGCGTACCGGGCGACAGACTCGTGCCTCGACGCGCGTGTGCTCGAGCATCGCGGCCACGCGGGGCCGGCGGACGTGGCGGAGCAACTCCGCATGCTGCTCGCGGGGAGCGAGATCCTGGCGTCGCACCGCGAGGGCGACTCGCGCGTGCAGGACCCCTACTCGCTGCGTTGCGTACCACAGGTCCTCGGGGCGGCCCTGGATTGCTGGCGTTATGTAAAGCAATCGGTCGAGCGTGAGCTTGCTGCGGTGACGGACAACCCGCTGGTGTTCGGCGCTGCGGCGTCTGGCGGCGTGGACGTGGTGTCTGCGGGCAACTTTCACGGGATGCCGATTGCTCTGCCGCTCGATGCGCTCGCGGCCGCGACGGCGCACGTCGCGGGGATCAGCGAGCGACGCGTGTTCTTGCTGCTGGCGGCGCGCGAGCCCGAGTCGATGCTCCGGCCGTACCTCGCGGATCAGCCCGGCGTTGAGTCGGGCCTGATGATCGCGCAGTACACCGCGGCGGCGTGCTGTAACGAGTTGGTAGGTTTGGCCTCGTCGGCGACGGCGGCGAATATCCCAACCAGCGCGGGTGTTGAGGATTACAACTCGTTCGGACCCAGGGCAGCCGCGAAGGCGCGTCGAGGGATCGATCTGGCGCGGCGTGTTGTCGCGATCGAGTTGCTGTGCGCGGCGGAGGGCGTGGACTGCCATCGCCCACTCAGGTCGAGCGCCGCGGTGGACGCGGCGCACGCCCTGGTGCGATCGGTGGCGCCGGACGCGCCCGGCGATCGACCGCCGTCGCCCGAGATCGAAGCCATCGCCGACCAGATCGGCACGGGCACATACACAACCGGCCGGGCGTGGTAGGCATGCCTCGCCACGCGGAGTGAACACAATGCACGATGTTCTGAGCACCGTCCTTGAGCGTTTCGGCACCTCCCCCACTCTCGCCGCCGCAGGGCTCCTGGCGGTGGCGTCGTGCGTCGCGTCCGCGGCCGACGGGCACGCGCACGATGCCGATGCGAAGCCGACCGTGCCCGAGGTGGGTGACACGGTGTCGGGCGATGCGGTCGTGCTGACCGCCGCGGGCGACGAGGTGACGCTCGGCTCGCTCTGGGAGGACGGCCCCGTCGTCGTGACCTTCTACCGCGGCGGTTGGTGCCCGTTCTGTACGGAGGCGCTGCAGGACTGGCGGACGCGCGTGGAAGAACTCGACGAGGCCGGCGCGTCCTTCGTTGCGATCACCCCCGAGAAGCCCTCGTACACGTCGGCGACGGAAGAGAAGTACGACCTGCCGTACGACGTGTACTCCGACGCGAGCTTCGCGGCGGCCGACACCTTCGGGCTGCGCTTCTCGCTGCCCGCGGAGATCCAGACGCGATACAAGGGGTTCGGCATCGACCTCGGCAAGCACAACGCGACGGAGACATGGGAGCTCCCAATCCCCGGCACCTTTGTGATCGACACCGACGGTGTCGTTCGGTTCGTCTACGCCGATGAGGACTTTCGGAAGCGCGTGGAGCCGGACGAGGTCATCGCCGCGGTGCGGGGCTTGCAAGCCGAGTGATCTGTCGGCGTCCCGCGCGGCGAGATTGGGTCTGTGTTCGACGAGATCGCTCAGCCGCGCTCACTGGTCGGCGTGGCCCAGCGCCGGACGGCTTCGCGGGCTTCGTCGGAGTTGGGCGCTTCGGCTGACCAACTCATCGATAGCTTGGCGAGTCGATCCGCCGCGTCTCTCGCTCGCAGGGGCTCTGCCCCGGGGCCGGCGTCTTCAACGGCTTTGGCGAGCACCGCGATCGCCTCGCGGTAGTCGCCAAGCTCGCCGAGCGTCTCGGCAAGATTGGTCGCCGCTTCGAGCGTGTGCGGGTGCCTCGGCCCCAGCTGGCTGCTCGTGCGCCGGATCTCGTACTGCTGCATGAAGAGGTCTGCCGCGCCGCGTTGGTCGCCCTTGGCCGCCAGCACTTTCGCGAGGCGGCCCGTGAGCGTCGCGGTCCCGGGATTCGTCGCAGAGGTGCGCGTGACGAACGTGTCGACGGCCTTCCGTGAGAGCACTTCTGCCTCCTCAAGCCGTCCGCGCTTCACGTAGAGCTTGGATACGGCGTTCTTCGAGATCGCGGTGTATGGATGGTCCTCCCCGAGCGTCGCGACGCGCGCCTCGAGGACGGGTACCAGCAGCGCTTCTGCCTCGTCGAGTCGGCCGAGTTCCTCGAGGACCGCGCCGAGGTTGTGTGCGGCGATGCGAGTGCCCTCCACGTCGGGTCCGTCTTGGGCGAGGCGAATGTCGTAGGCCCGTTGATACAGGGGAAGAGCCTCTTCATCGCGGCGCAGCTCACGTAGGTTCGACGCGACCAGTGTCATCAGGCTGAGCGTGGCGTCATCCGGCTCGGCGGCCTGGCTCAGTCGGTAGTCGAGCAGGCGCTGCGCGTTCTCCGCGGCGGTTGCGAAGTCGCCGCGAAGGGAGGCAACGTCGAGCCGATTCTGGACCACCATGAGTGTTTCCGGATCGTTCGGCCCGAGCTGTGCCGTCCTGGCGTCGAGCGCGGACGCGAGGAGCTTGTCGGCTTCGTCATATCGTGCGGCTACGGCGTAGATGAATCCGAGGTCGCGCGTTGCGGCGACGGTTCGAAGGTCGTCCTCGCCGTACTCCTCGATGAGGAGACTGCGCCGAAGCTCCATCTCCTCAACAGCCCGGCCTCGGAGGCCGAGCGAGTTGTATGTCCTCGCGAGCGTGTCACGCAGGCGGCTTTCTACCCGGGGCTGATCGGCGAACTGCTCCCCCGCTGCTGTGCTGGCCTGGGCGAGGATGAACTCGTCGAGGATGGTCCGTGCGAGATCGGGCGCGTTGACGTCGGCGATGAGGCTCGCCGTGGTGTCGCCACCTTGCTCGCGGATCTCGTCGAGTATGCCTGCGCCGATCGCTTGCGCGTCGAGTCCGGTGAACATGTCGGCCTGGAACCCTGCGACCTGATCGACCTCGCGCTCGCGCTGCTCGGCGAGCGCGAGGTTCTCGCGGGCCTCGTCGCGTGCCTGCGTCGTCTGGCCGAGCTGCCAGAGGACCCCGAAGAAGCCGAGGACGAGAGCCGCGACGGTCGCGGCGGCGCCGCCCACGAGCACGCGGTTACGCTTCGCGAACTTCTTCAGCTCGTAGGCTGCGCTGGGGGGCCTGGCGGAGATTGGCTGGTGGCGAAGGTAGCGTGTGAGATCTTCGCCGAGTTCGGCCGCGGACTGGTAGCGCCGTGCGGGGTCCTTCTCGAGTGCCTTGCTCACGATCGTGTCGACGTCGCCGCGGAACTGCGGGCTCCGGGAAGCGAGCTTGGTCGGCGGATCCTCGGTGATCGCGCGGGCGGCCTGGTGCAGCATCGCGTTGCTGACGTCGTAGGGCATCTCGCCGCAGAGCAGCTCGTAGAGCACGACGCCGAGCGTGTAGACGTCCGAGCGGAAGTCGATGCGGGTTGGATCGCCCGCGATCTGCTCTGGCGACATATAGCTGAGTGTGCCGATGATCTGGCCCACATCGGTCGCGAGTGTCGCGGTGCGCATGTCCGCGTCGGTGTTGCGTGCGATGCCGAAGTCGAGGACCTTGGGCTGCGCGACCATCGCGGGGCCCACATCGGTGACCAGGATGTTGGCGGGTTTGAGGTCGCGGTGGACCACGCCGTTCATGTGCGCGTGATGCACCGCATCGCAGATGCGCTTGAAGAGCTCAACGCGTTGTCGGAGTGTGAGTTTCTTGTCGGCCGCGTACTTGGTCAGTGTCGCGCCTTCGATCAGTTCCATCGCGAAGAACGGCGTCTTCTCATGAACCCCGGCGTGGTAGATCTGGGCGATGCCCGGATGCTTGAGTCGGCCAAGCACCTCGGCTTCCAGGGCGAACCGGCTGAGAGCCTCGCGGGACACGTAGCCGGCCTGCATGATCTTGAGGGCGACATCGCGGCTCGGCTTGCTTTGCCTGGCCTGATAGACCGCACCCATGCCGCCCGCTCCGATGCGTCGGACGATCGTGAAGTCGCCTAGCACCGCGCCGGTATCGAGCACGTTCTCGTGGTGCAACTCGGGCACGACGCCTTCGAACGTCAGCCCGGTCTTCGCAAAGGCGGGCGGGGCGTCGAGGAAATCGGCGGTGTCTGACTGGTGGTCGAGCATGGACCGCAGCTGATCGCGGAGCGATTCGTCTGTGATCTCGGCAAGGCGGGCCTCACGGGCTGGACCGTCGAGCGCGTTGAGTTCGTGGAAGAGGTCGGCCGGATCGGGTGTGCGTGATGCCATGACGAGGCCTCTCCCGGATTGACTTGTGTGTGAAGCGTGCGCCGTGAGCCCGATGGATTCATTGGGTTTGCAGTGGCGTGGTATTCGCCCCCTGCATCGAATACCTGAAACATGCGCGATTTTGCGCGCCAGGTGTGGGTAAGCGGCCGCGAGTGTATTGCGTCTACGCAGGATTGCCAGTATCTGTGGTACCGAGAGAAGTCCGCTTGAAAGGTCATCGGCCGAGATGAGGTCTGGTCGGTGCCGGTCTGGTGGCTCGTGAAGGGGTCGACGATGCATCGATGGTCACGGTGGCTAGGACTGGCTTTGGGTGTCGCTGCGCTGGTTGAGCCGACTTGGGCTCAGTCGGAGCCTAGGGAGACATTGCCCGAGCAGTTGGCGGCGTCGCCGCTCTCGCCATCGCTCTCGCGGGAGGCCGCGAGCGTCCGGAGCGTGCCGGGCGGTGCTCGTTTTGACGCGTGCACCAGCGGTTTGTCACAGGCAACAGGCTTCTTCGGCTTCTACTCGATCGGCGCCGGAGCGGCGTACTCGAGCGGCGGCGTTGCGAACTACGACAACTTCGTCGTCGCGTCCGCCGGCCAGATCTCGACGGTGCGCTGGGCCGGCCTGTTCGCGCTCGACGACGGGGCCGACTTTCCTGACTGCGCGCCGAGCGATTTGCTTGATGGATGGGTAATCCGCATTCGCGAAGACGACAACGGGCTGCCGGGGGTGCTGATCGCCGAGTACGCGGCGGACGCCGGCACGCTCACGATCGAGTCGGCCGAGGACGCTGGCGCGTGGTCCGACACGCGTCGCCGATACGTGTTCGAGGCCTCGCTCACGCATGATGTTGCGGGCGGCGGGTGCTACTGGTTCTCGATCGAGCGGCCGACGCCGGCCGGCGCGAACGCGTGTGAGTTCTACTGGGAGACTTCGCTCGAAGGCGACGGCTTCTCCTACAACACGTCCGACGGCGTGCTTGATGAGTCCAACGTGCGCACGCGTGACCTCGCGTGGTGTCTCGACGGCACGGTCGAGGCTGCCGCGGACACCCTGAGTTGTGCGACCAGCCGGTACCCAAGGCCCGCCAACGCCAACCTTGCCGGCGCCGTTGCGCTCGCTCTCGGAAACCTTGCGGAGGGCTCGACTCGCGGTGCACCGATTGCCGCGACGGCGCCGTTCTGTGACTTTGACCTGAGCGATTTCGCCGATCCCAGCAGGGCGCCTGGCGTCTGGTACACGATCACGTCGGACGTGACGGAGAACCTCGTCCTCGACGTGGTCCACGACGTGGCGAACACCGACATGCAACTCGCGGTGTACTGCGGGGCGTCGATCGATGAGCTCCGGTGCGTGACCGGGACGGATCAGAGGCGGTCGAACGCGGGTGTCGCGTCGGTGCGATTCCGAGCCGAGGCGGGGGTGCCCTACTACGTGCTCGTGCTTGGTGCCCCGCTCGATCAGTACGCGGAATTTTCGATCATCGCGAACGCCTACGGCGGGAGCCAGCCCGTCGCGATCTCCGACTGCCTGTCCGGGCCGTGCGAGCTGGTGATCCCGGAAGAGGCTCTTGCTGAAGGCGAGACCTCGGTCGATTCCAACGGCGGCTGCAACTCCACGCCGCCGGTGTTCGCGCCAAATGTCGACTGCGCGATCGTCGTTTCGGGCACAGCCTGGGCCGCACAAGGATTCCGCGACACGGACTGGTACCAGTTCACGGTCACCGAGACGAGCGAGGTGACGTGGACGGTCGAGGCCGAGTTTCCGCCGCTGGCTTTTCTCTTTAGCCAGGGTGGTCAGCCGATCGACTGCGCGATGCCGTACACCACCGTCGACGGCGACGCCGTGCTGGCGTGCGGCACGGCGAGCGTCTCCGCGGTGCTCTCGCCCGGCGTGTACGTCGCGTGGGCCGGGCCGTATGGATTTTCGGGCGTTCCCTTCGATGGCAACAACAATCGATACGTCGGGACGCTGACGGCCTGTGAGCGCCCCGATCTGACGATCGACCAGGTCGATCCACCGACCGAGTGGGACATCAACACGGCCGGCTCATCGCCGCTCGACGTGGCGTGGGAGACGCGAAACATCGGCCCCGTGCCCGCCGGGGCGTGGGAGCAGCGGGTGTACGTCTCGACCGATGATGTGGTCGATCCAGGCGATCTTGAGCGTTCGCGGATCCGGTACGCGGACGGCTTGCTGCCCGGCGAGACCGTGGCAGGCCAGCAGCGCTTCCCCGGCGTTGTGGGCGACGGTCTCGGCGACGAGATCTTTGTGATCGTGCAGGCCGACACGCTCGACGAGGTGCTCGAGGGCAACGAGGCGAACAATGAGACGGCCTTCCCGATCGACATCGTCGCGCCAGACTTGATTGGCGACTCGCTCGCGACGAGTTTCGGGAGTCAGGTCAGCGCGGGCCGGACCGTCCCGATGACGTTCGTCGTTCGTAATGAGGGCGACGCGTGGCCCGTGGCGCGGCCGCTGAGCGCGACGATCGCGCTGGTTTCCCTCGCGACCGGCAGCAACGCCGCGTCGATCGACGTGGCGTACCCGGAGCCAACGATCCCGGCCGGGGGCGTCTGGTTCGGTGAGGTCGATTTCACGATTCCCGAGACGATCGATGTCGGCGACTACCGCTTCGAGCTTCGGGTCAACACGCGTCGCGACCCACGAGAAACGGACTACAGCAACAACGACCTCGAAACTGGTCTGCCGTTCCAGGTTGTCAAGCCCGATCTGAGCATGAGCGGCATCTCGGCGCCCAGCAGCGTGACCGTCGGCGTGCCAGCGACGTTGTCGTGGAACATCGGAAACAGCTCCTTGGCCGGTCCCCTGCTCACAAGTGTCCGGACGCATGTGATCCGATCGGACGATGGGGTGTTTGGCGACGCCGATGACACCGTGATTGCAGTGCTTCCGCCGTTGCAGCCGGGCGACCTGCCGCCCGGCGGCCTGAGGGTGACCCAGCAGTACACATGGACGCCGACCGAGCAAGACGCCCGCGAGGGTGCGATCCTCTTCATCGAGGCCGACGGTCCGGACGACGCCCTCGAGATCGATGAGGACAACAACTGGTCGTCTTTCCAGTCACCCATTCTCGGCCCCGACCTCGTGCCTGTGTTCGTGCAGTTCGAGACTCCGTCGCAGTTCACTTGGTCCTCGCCCACAACCACAACGGTCACGATCCTGAACGAGGGAACAACGGACTGGCCCGCCCAGCGCTTCTTCATTGATTTCGCGCTGCTCGAGCGCCTCGACGACGGCAGCGTGGTCACACGGATCAGCAACTTCGCGACGCTCCAGGTGGATAACAGCGCGATTCCCGTCGGCGTAGATTCTTCGTTCGCGCTCGAGCTGCCCTTCGCGGCGATCGCCGAAGAAGGTGAGTATCTGCTCCAAGCGGATGTGAATGCGAATCGCCGACCAGAGGTGGACTTCACGAACAACACGCGCGTGAGCAACAGCGCCGTGCTCGCGCTTCCTGACCTTGTACCGTCGGACCTCCGTCTCGGGTCGATGCCGAGCGTGGGCATCCCGGTCGAGGTCACCTTTACCCTGTCGAATCCGACGGATCGGCCGGCGCTCGGCCAGCCCATCTGCCAGTTGTACTGGAGCGAGGACGCCAACCTCGGCGTGGGCGATCGGCAGGTCGCCGCGACGCAGCTCGATCCCGATGTCGTCCCCCCCGGCGGGAGCCTAGATATCACGCTGTCGTGGACGCCCACGCTGGCGGAGGCGCTCGTCGACGGGAGCCTGATCCTCGTCGTTGATGACACCGTCAACAATCAGCCCGAGACCGACGACACCAACAACGAGATCGCGCTCGGCATGGTGGGCGTTGCAGCGCCCGACCTGGTGGTGGGCTTTGCAGCGGCCGGGCCGGTGGTTTGGGACATCGGCGAGTCGACTGGTTCCCAGCAGGTCCTGATTGAGACACAAAACGCGGGCGATGGTCCCGCGGCGGCGCCGTGGACCGACGACGTGCTCTTCTCGATCGATGAGACGATCGATGCGGGCGACGTTGTCGTGGGCTCAATCCTGCGTGACGCGGATCTCGCAGGCGGCGGTGCCGCGGTCGCCTCCGTCACATTGGATTCGGCCGGCATCGGTGGCGTGGCCGGGGGCTTCCTCATCGCGCGCGCTGATCGCGGCGCGCAGGTCGGTGAGTCCGACGAGGCCAACAACACGGGCGTCACCGCCGTGTCGCTGTTGGGACCGGATCTGGTCATCGACAGCGTGACGTTTGTGCCGGCCTTCGAGGACGCCACCTTTGGGGCCCAGTACACGGCGAGCATCGTCGTTCGCAACGCGGGCACTTCGGCATGGCCGGTCGGCAGGCTGCTCGACATCTCAGGCCAGATCTTCACGCGGGATCCGGGCGGCGGGATCGTTGCCGTCCAGCCCACGTTCCTGGTGCCCGGTGGGGCCGCGGGGCTGGAGGTCGGTGAGACTCGCACGGTCTTCGCCTCCGTCGTCCTCGAGGGCCAAAGCGCTTCCGAGCAGATGTTCGCGAGGTTCGATGTGAATCCGCTCCGTGCGGCCGAGCTTGACTTTTCGAACAACACGTTCGACACGCCCGACGTCGAGTACCGCCTCGCCGATCTCGCGGCCGACAACATCGAGTTCATCGATGCGCCCGTCGCGGGCCTACCGGGTGAGGTGCGCTGGGATGTGCAGAACCTCTCGGATCGCCGAGCCAACGGCCTGACCACCACGCGGCTGTTCTGGGGACCCGATGCGGCCTTCGATGGCAACGAGCGCCTGATCGCTTCGCGACAGGTCGACGCCCTGTTCATTGAGCCCGGTGGCGTCGCGTCGCAGTCGCTCGAATGGACGCCGAGCGCGTCAGACTCGGCTGTTGACGGCTTCTTCTTCGTGCAGGTCGACGCGGCAAACGCATTGCCTGAGCTCGATGACACGGAGAACAACGTGGCCAGCGCCGCCGCCCCCGTCACGATCGCCGATCTCGTCGCGCTCGACGCGGGAGATCTCTCGGCGGTCGTCATCGGCGAGCCGGCGGAGGTTGCGTTCACCTACCGCAACGACGGGGGCGGCCGGGCCGATGCACTGGACGGCGCCTGGTCAGACCGCGTCTACCTGTCCTCCGACGACCAGTTCAGCGGCGACGACATCCTGCTGGGATCTTCAGAGGGCACCGTCCTTGAGCCGGGCGAGCAGCGGGTGAGCATGATCCCGATCGAGTTGTCACCCGCTGGGACGTCGACCGAGGGCGACGCGTTCGTGATTCTTATTGCCGACGCATCGGGCGAGGTCGTCGACGTTGATACGGCAAACAACGCGTTGGCGGTGCCGGTGACGGTCGTCCGGCCGGATGGGCCCGACCTGCGCCCAACCCTGACGTTCGTTGCGGACTCGGGTCTGGGCGACGAGACGACCCGCGTCTCATGGCTGATCGAGAACATCGGCGAAGTCGCCGCGAGCGGGCCTTGGGTCGATCGGGTCTACCTGTCGGAAGACCAGACCTTCGGCGGGGGCGATCAGCTCATCGGCGAGTTCGGCTTTGCCGGCATCATCGAGCCAGGCGGGTCGGAGCTGCGCACCGTCTCGGCGACGCTGCCCGACATCGATGGCGACCGCTTTGTGATCGTTGTGGTCGACGCGACCAACGACGTCGGCGAGATCCTCGATGAGGACAACAACATCGCGGTTAGCGATGCTCCGATCGTCATTGTGCCGACACCCAAGCCCGACCTGGTCGTGGCCGACGTGCGACCGCTGGGTGTCCAGCCGCTCCGCTCGACGGACGTGTTCAGCGGCAGCGACGTCGTCGTCGAGTTCACGATTCGCAACGATGGGCTGGCCCCGACGAGCACGCCCGTGTGGCGCGACTACGTGTATCTCTCGACCGACGACGTGCTCGACGCGGGCGACACGCGGATCGCGCGGCCCGACAACCCGATCTTCCTCCAGCCAGGAGAGTCGTACATCCAGATGGTGCCCGCGACGTTGCCGAATGACATCGTCGGCAGCAACTTCCGGCTCATCGTCGTCGCCGACGAGGAGCGGCGTGTGCGCGAGAGCGACGAGGAGAACAACCAGAACATCAGCGTGCCGTTCGCGGTGCAGCTCGAGCCGCAGCCCGATCTGATCGTGCGTGGGGTTCGGCCCTCAACGTTCGACGTGATCCAGGCGGGCGTGCCCTTCGAGGTTCGCTGGGAGACAACCAACAGCGAAGAGGCCCCCACCGCCGGCGGGCCCACCGATGGCTCGTCCTGGCGGACCGATATCTACATCAGCGATTCACCGACGCTGGCGATCGAGCCCGGCGACGAGCGCATCGGGCAGGTCTTCCGAAGCGTGGCCGGCGCCCTCGCGGCGGGCGCGACCGAGGTGCGCACCGCGATGGTGACGGTGCCCTTCGATCGGCCCGGAACAGGCCTGTACCTGAAGGTTGTTGAGGACGCGGACGATCGCGTCAGCGAGTTTGGCCTTGAGGGGAACAACATCGAGGCGGGCGCTTCGCCGATCACCGTTCGACCGACACCGCCAGTAAACCTTGCGGCGACGGCTGTAACGGCGTCGCCCGTTGGGCTGCCGGGTCATGAGATTGTCGTCCAGTACAGCGCCGAGAACTTCGCGAACCTTCCGCTCGTGCCCTACTCGTGGCGGGATCGCGCGTACCTGTCGCTCGACGACGAGTTCGACGCCGACGCCGACATCCCGCTGTCGCCGTCGTTCCCAAGGTCGTCGGGCGTCCCGCTCGAACCGTACACCGCGACGCGCACCGTGCGGCTGCCCAACAACGTGGCGCCCGGCACGTACTGGCTGATCGTCAACATCGATGACGAGAACGATGTGCCCGAGGGTGCTCTCGGGGAGCTCGACAACGCGCGGGCGGCGATCGAGCCGATTGTGGTTGAGGATCGCGCCGCCGATCTGACCGTGGCGCTCGACGGTGCCCAGCCGATCGTCGCCGCGGCTGGCGAGAGCGTTTCGGTTCCGTTTGTCGTGTCGAACGTGGGCGACGCTCCGACTCCCGTATCGGCGTGGCGTGATCGGATCCTGTTTTCGACCGACGCGTCGGTGGGTGGCGACGACGTTCTACTTACCCGCTCGCGGTCGGCCGGGCTGAACGTGGGTCAGTCGTACGCGCGGACGGAGACGGTCGCGCTGCCGTACGTCAGGCCCGGCTCGTACTGGATCATCGTCCAGACCGACGCGAGCAACCAGGTCTTCGAGGGCACGAACGCGGCGACGAACGCTGTCGCGCTGCCCGTGACGATTACCGACGATGTCGCGGACCTCGTTGTGTCGTCTGTCAACGCCGCGACGACAGCCAACTCGGGCGAAGTGCTCACGGCGACGTGGCAGGTCGAGAACGTGGGCACGCGGCCGACCAATGCGAGTTCGTGGAACGACCGCTTGGAGCTGATCGATGCTGCAAGCGGGAGTGTTGTTGCCAGCGCACCGGCGACGTCCCGCTTCGGAGGCCTCCCCGCTGGGGGCGGCTATACCGCGTCGGCCTCGCTGCAGGCGCCCTGGGGTGCCGACGGAAGCTTCGCGCTCCGTGTACGGACCGACGTCGGCGTGCGCGTGTTCGAGGCGTCGGACTCCAACAACGCCGCGCAGGCGGATCTGGCAATCACACTCACGCCCCCGGGTAACCTTGTCGCGTTGGCGCCCCAAGCGCCCGGTCCGGTGTCCGCGGGCGAGTCGGTCATGCTCGGCTGGACCGTGCGCAACGACGGGCCGGGCGTGACGAATGTGTCGTCGTGGAACGATCGGATCTACCTCTCATTCGATCGCCAACTCGATAGTGGCGATCGTCCGCTCGCGTCGGCCGCCCGGGAAGCGCCTCTGGCATCGGGCACGCAGTACTCGGTTCAGCTGGACGCCACCATCCCAGCGGACGCCTCGGGCACGTACTTCCTGATCGTCGAGACCGACACAGGCAACGCGGTGTTCGAGAACGGGCTCAAGCAGGACAACCGGGCAGCCTCGGTCGGCGCGTTCACGGTCGCGGCCGCGAACCTCGTCGCCGAGTCGGTTGGCGGCGAGTCGCAAGTCAATGCGGGCCAGCCGATCGCGCTGACGTGGCGCGTGCGTAACGACGGCGAGGCCGTCACGCCCGCGAGCACGTGGCGGGACGCGCTCTACCTCTCGCGAAACCAGTTCGTCGACGCCGGCGATCCGCTGCTGGGCTCGATCCCTCGGGTTGGTGCCCTCGCACCGGGTGAGTCCTATGAGGGATCGGCCTCGCTGCAGGTCCCCGCGGGCTTGAGCGGGCCGTACTTCGTGCTTCTCCAGACCGATAGCGCGTCGATGGTGCCAGAGGGTGGACGCGAGTCGGACAACGGCGCGATCTCGACGATGCTCGTTGACGTCGTGCTGCCCCCCCCGGCGGACCTTGCGGTGCGTTCGGTCACCCCGCCAAGCACGGCGATGGCGGGCGAGGTCACGCAGTTCAGCTGGCAGATCGAGAACGCCGTCACATCTCCGAGCGCCGCGGTGGGCCAGTGGGAAGACTCGCTGTTCCTCTCGGAGGACGCGGTGTGGGACCCGACCGATCCGTTCGTTGGCCGCGCGACGACCTCGACGCAAGGCCCGCTCCTTCCCGGCCAGGCGGTCGCGGGCGGTGGCTCGGCCCGCATTCCTCCCGTGGTGCCTGGTGAGTACTTCCTCGTCGTTCGCGCGGACGGCCGCAACGTGATCCCAGAGACCGATGAGAGCAACAACACGGGTGTCTCCGCGGCCCCCTTCGAGGTCACCGCGGTGCCGCTCGAGCTGGGCGTGCCGTTCGAGGGCGACTTCGCGGTCGGCAGCGAGCGGTACTTCCAGATCGACGTGCCGGCAGGGGAGTTCTTGCGCGTCACGCTCGATCACAGCGCGAGCGGCGTGTTCAGCGAGCTCTACCTCAAGCGTGAGCAGATGCCAACGCCCGGCAACTTTGACCGTATCTACGAGTCGCCCGGCCAGGCGGACCAGACGCTGACGCTGCCCGAGACCGCCGCAACACGCTACTTCATCCTCTCGCGCGTGACGGGCGCATCGGGTGGCAGCTCGGCCGGAACGTTGCTCGCCGAGGCGCTGCCGTTCACGTTCTTGGATGCCGGCCCGACCGACGTCGGCGCGGGCGAGGTCACGCTCGAGATCAACGGCGCGCAGATGCCGAGCGGCACGACGTTCTCGCTTGTCTCGGCCGACGGCGGACGCGAGGAGGTCGCGGCGGCACGTGTCGTCGATCTCGGCGGCAGCCGTTTCGAGGCCACATTTGATCTCCGTGGCCGGGCCGGCACCTACGACCTCCTCGGCCAGGCCGGCAGCGACATGGATGTCTTCGCCGAGCCCATCGTGGTCGGGCCGCAGGCGACGGCGGCGTTGGCGGCGAACGTCGAGGGCGTGCGGCGCGTGCGTGTCGGCCAAGCGATGCGGGGCTCGATCACGGCGACCAACTTCGGCAACACCGACGTGCAGGTCGGCCAGCTTCTGGTGTCGCTGCCCGCGATCGGCGCGGATATCGCGACGCTCGTGCTCTTCCCGGACGACGCCGATCAGCAGCGGGTGCTCGTCACCGGCGACACGCTCGAGGCCGAGGCGTACACCCGTCTGTTCCTCGGTCGCGTGCGACCCTTCGAGGTCCGCGTGATCCCCTTCGAGCTCACGTTCAACGAGCCCTCGCCGGTCGGACTCGGCATCCAGCTCGGCCCGATCGCCCAGACACGCCTCGAGTACATCGACAGCGAAGCGGTGTTCACGCTCATCGAGCTTGCCGACGGCCTGCGCGACGACCTGCTCTCATTCGGTCTTGATGCAACCACGGCCGGAGCCGTCTCCGACCGCTTCGTGGGAGATGCCCTCGGCGCATGGTCGACCGCGATTGAGGTCGGTCGCGCGCTGCCCTGCGACGACGCCATCGCCGTGCGCGATGCCCTGTGGGATGCACTTGCGCGTGATCGCGTCGGTGTTGCGGCGGTGTACGACGGCTGGCTGGCGGACGTGGCGGCGTGTGCCTACCGCACCACGCTCTGCAGCGGGGCCGACTGCCCCGAGGCTGAGCTTGCGCGCACGGCGATCGTCACGCGCCTCGCAGCGTGCGGCACGGAGGCGGACGGGGGATGTCCCTGCACGCTCCGGGCCGACGACCCGTTCTGCGACACCGCTGGCTCGACGCTGGATCTGCTCCGCGCCTCGTTCACGTCGCGCACGGATCCATGCTCCGGCTCGGACGCCTTCGGAAGCGATAGCGGCGGACGCCCCTTCGGCGACCCGGCGCCCAACGAGTGCGTGCCGCCGCCGGTGAACTCTTTCGATCCGAACGACCTCAGCGGTCCGATCGGCACCGGCCAGCAGCAGTGGATCTCGGGCGCCTTCGCCGAGCGCTGGCGCGTGAACTTCGAGAACCTCGGCGACGCCAGCTCACCGGCAACAACGGTGAACATCGTGCTGAGTGCGCCCGGCACAACGTCGGCGGGCTCATTCCGCCCGGTCTTCCAGAGCGTCGCGGACAACGAGCAGGACCTGGGCAACGGGCGCCTGTTCGCCTCCGAGAGCGGGCTGACCGAGACCGAGACGGGCCGGGAGGTCGTATACCAGACCAACGCGGGCATCGACATCGGGCAGGAGTCGCCCGAGGTTTTCTGGAACTTCCAGACGATCGACCCCGATACGGGCGAGTCGCCGCTGGATCCCTTCGACGGGTTCCTGCCGCGCAACGACGAAGAGGGTCGTGGCGAAGGGAGCGTCGAGTTCCTCATCCGCCCGTCGCCGCTGGCGCGAACGGGCGACATCATCGAGCTGCAGGCCTCGATCGTGTTCGACATCAACGACCCGATCATCACGAACACGTGGGTGAACACGATCGATGCGGATGTTCCGTTCAGTTCGCTGACCGAGCAGCCGCCGATCGCCGTGCCCGGACCGTTCATCCCGCTGTCGTTTGCGGGCGTCGACCCGGCGGGTGCCGGGCTGGAGGGGGTGCGTGTGCTCGTGTCGATCGACAACGGGCCGTACCGGGTCTTCCAGCCGCCGACGCTCGACGCCCTTGCGATCTACGAGGCCGAGGAGGCAGGTCGGCTGTACGCGTTTGCGACGCAGGCGGTCGATCTCGCCGGGAACGTCGAGCCGCTGCCGGTGGTCCCCGATGCAGTCACGGTCGTCCCGAGTCTCGAGCTTGCGATCGAGAGCGACACGGGCGTCGTCGGCGACGGCGTGACTTCCGTGGCCGAGCCGACGTTGGAGCTCGTCTCGCTTCCAGGCGCCATGGTCCCCGTCGAGTTCGATGGGCCGATGGTGGGCATGGTGCTCGCGCAGGCCGACGCGCTCGGGCGTGCCTCGGTCGTTCTGGGCGACGGTCAGCCGCTCCCCGAGGGCGTGTACAGCGTTTCGATGACAACCGGCGAGGTTGTGACGAGCTTCTCGGTCACGATTGTCGGCACGCCCCCGGCTGTGCTGCGCTGGGCGTCCGAGATGCCGCACGGCGACGTGGGCTCGGTGCAACTCGATCTCGCCGAGTCCGACTCTGAGCCGCGTGTTGGCACCGCGAGCACCCTCGTTGCGGAATTCGCCCAGGCGATCGACCTCGCGACGGTGTCGCCGTCCGCCGTTGAGATCACGGGTCGGGGTGCCGACGGTCAAGCGGCTGATCTGGGCGGTCGGACGGTCAAGACCTTGGTAGCCGCGGACCAACGCACGGTCCGGATCGTCATCGAGCCCGCGCTCGCAGCCGGGCGCTACTGCGTTTCCATCGAGGGCGTGCGATCGATCTCGGGAGTCGAGGCGCTCGAGCCGCAACGCGTTGCGGTGAATCTGGCGCCCGGGGATGTCAGCGCCGACCTGAGGACCAACGCGACCGACGTCGGCTTTGCCCGCGATGCGATCGTGGATGCCGCCGACGCGCCGATCGACCCGCTCAGCCCGTTGCAAGTCCGCGCGGATGTCAACGGCGACGGCCTTTTGACCGCCGAGGACCTGGACGTGATCCGCGGGGCTCGCGGCTTAGACCTCCGCACCATCGCGCCCGGGTGTGATGCGGTGGTTGCGAGCCGACCCGCCGGCGAGGGGACCGACGCCGCGGCAGCGCTGCCGACGCACATGCATCTCGGAAGCCGAGAAGCCAACCCGGCGGCGGCAGGTCGGCGCGACGGTGCTCCGATTGCTGGCGCGTTGTACGACGGCCCGACCGCGCCGCTCGATCCGCGGCTGATCCCTGGGCGCCGCGGGTGGCGCGTTGCGACCGAGCTGCTGGCGTTGGACTCGAGTCTGGCCGCCGAAATCGGCGCGACGCCCGTGGGCTCGTGGGGTGGGTTCTCGATCGTTCGGCTTCCAACCGCCGCCGCGACCGACGCGATTCGAGCCCGCGCATCGCGCGAGCGCTGGGTTGCGCCGGTGATCGTGACCGATGCGGGCTGGTGGGTCGTGCCGGCGGCCGACGGCGTTTCCGCGTCTGGCTGGGACGTGCTCGAGTCTGCCGCGCGGGTGGGCCTCGAGCCTGCCTGGTTGGCAGCGATCCCGCTGCGCGATGTGGGCGAGAACGCCGAACAGGGCGATCGTGCATCCACTGGCAATCGAGCTGATCGCGAAGAGCCTTGGTCTGGGCCCGGCGTGACGGTGCTTGTGCTCGCCGGCGATGGGTCCGGTCCTGCCAAAGTGGCCTCGCGGCACACCGAACTCGTGGCGGCTGCCCTGGCGAGGCCGAGCCAGGCTCGCTCGCGCGTGGGCGTGATCGTGGCGGGCACCTATTGCGAGCTGAGTCGCCGAACGCTCGTCGATTCGTCCGAGCTTGCCGCACTGCTCGATGACGAGCGGTCGGCAGCCATTGCGGATGTGCACGGTATGTTCGGGCTGCTGCCGCCGGCCGAGTTGAACTCGAGTGCGACGCCGCCGATGCTCGTCGTGCCGGCGTCGACGGACGGCCTTGCCCAAAGGCCGATGCTGTTGGTTGTCGGTTCCGCAGCGGCCGGGCACCGCGCGGTCGCGGATGACCGCGTGGTGTGGCACAGCCTTCAGGCGGACGCCGATGACCCGGTGGTCACCACAGCCGCGGGGATCGCGCTGCTCGCCGAGCACGCCGATATCGCGGGCGAAGCGCTCGCATCCGCTGTGCGGGCGGGCGTCGTGGACCGCGGCCCTCCGGGGCCCGACACCACCTTCGGCGTTGGGGTCCTGGACCCGCTGCGGATCGCCAGAACGCTGCGAGTCCAGACCGATCTCACCGGCGACGGTGTGGCGACACAAGACGACGTCGTGCGGATGCTGCGAGCGCTCGCTGCGGGCGACGCATTGCTCGGCGATATCAACGGCGACGGACGAGTGGACCCGACCGATCTGGAGATCGTCCGAAGGGCTGCACGGAGAGACACTGGGTCTTCCCCGGCCGGGCGTTGATTCCCGAGAATCGGTTGCCGATCCCCGGGTTATGAGGCCTATTTCCGCGGTGCGTAGTGATCGAGCTGCGACGCTGTGGAGGGTTTGGCTATGTCTCTTGGATCTCGCTGCGGCCGGGCCTCGGTCGGCGTTCTCGCGGCCGCTTTCGCGCCCAATGCATCCGCCGGGTACATCGGTCATGTCGAGGGCGCTGGCGGTGAGTCTGCGGCGAATGTTCTCGCCGGGGAGACGTTCGGCGTGCGGATCATGCTCGATCCCATCGGCACGCCGGCTGGCTTTGACGCGGCCGTGTTCCGGCTGTTGGTTGATCGGAGCGGTCTTGCGGTCGGGCCGGCGTGGTACGACTGGGCGGGTCCATTCGTGACCGCGGGCATCGACGACGCGACCGTGCCGGCCAATGACACGTCGGGTCTCATCGACGGCGCAAGCTACACGGACCCGTTCGACGCCGACGCGGTTGACCTCTACTTCGAGAACCTGACCGCGGCACCGGGCGACCGCTTCGCCGGTGGAGTCCTTGTCACGCTCGAGTTCCTTGTTCCCAGCGACACGCCCATCGGAACCCAGTTCGCATTCTCCTTCGAGGCCGACACCTTCAGCGATGGCGCGAGCTTGATCGACGTCCAGGCGGGCTCGGGCTTTGTCGCGACGGTTGTGGTCCCCGCACCAGCCACGCTCGCCGTGCTCGCCACGGTGCTCGGCGCCGGCCGTCGCCGCGCGTGCTGAAGTTCTGAAGTTGGACTTCGCATCAGGAGTCGCGACCTCGGCGAAACGCTTGGCATGCCGAAGCGTGCACGCAAAGTAACTGGGTCGCGAGATGACGCGGAGTGTGCCCCGAAGGTGTGCGCGACGTGCGCGCGGTCGTTCGAATGGCGCGCCAAGTGGAGCCGAGACTGGGACGCGGTGAAGTACTGCAGCGACCAGTGCCGCCGGCAGAAGCCGGGCACGCTGGACCGCCGCATCGAAGAGGTGATCCTCTCGCTCGTGACGGAGCGCGGCAAGGCCGCGACGATCTGCCCGTCGGAGGCGGCTCGGGCGCTGGACGAGGACGCGTGGCGCGATCTGATGCCGAGGGTTCACAACGCGAGCAGACGCCTGTCGCGAGGCGGTCGCATTCGGATTCTCAAGGGTGGCAAAGCGATCTCGGCCGACGAGATGCGCGGCCCTGTCCGCCTGGGCACGCCTTAGCCGATTGCGTTAGCTCGCGAGTTCGGCGATAACGAGCCGGCGCGAGAGGTCAGAGACCCACGTGCCGCCGGCGTCCTCGATGGTCACCGCGAAGGCCGCGGCGCCCCGGACGTCGATGGCGGGGTTGATCGGAACGATCAGTTCGCCGGTCGCCGGATCACGCTGGGCAGTCTCGGCGGTGAACGTGCCGCCGCTGATGCGCTCGGATCGGCCCTCGGCGTCGGCGAGGCCGCGGCTGTCGATCACCCAGACCTGGTACACCGAGCCCTCGCCAGCCGGCTCGGGCAGGTCGCTGAAGCGCATGTAGCCGACCTGGGCCGACTCGCTCCACGCGACCGAGCCGGTCACGCCAGCGATCTCGGGCCCGCTGCCCGAAAGAGCCCAATCGGACCACGCGCCGGAGCGGACGTCCTGCTGGCGGTCCGTCGTGAGCACCGCGGTCGGCACCGAGGTGGTGCCTGCTGCGGGAGGACGGACGAGCAGCGAGGAGAAGACCAGAACGGACGCTGCGGCGGTCAGCCAGCCCCCCCACGTCGCCCAGTGGCCGATGCGCGAGATCACCTCGGGTCGGCTCGCGGAGGCTTCGGCGACGAAGCGGTCGGCCGAGGCGTCCAGCGTCTGGCGGAGGTGGTCGGGAAGCGGCTCGCCGGCGCCCGACTCGCACGCGAGGTCGAGGGCAGCCGCGGCGAGCTCGAATGCCTCCATGTCGGCGACGGTCATCGGCTCGCTGGCCTGCTCGTCGCCGCCAAGGCCGAGCACCGCGTCGGCAAGAATTGAGAAGTCATTCACTCGGAGCGCATCACTCATGCCGCACCGCCGTTCGACGACGCGTCATCGTTTGCAAGCCGCTCGCGGATTCGCATGAGCCCGCGGCGGGCGTGGGTCTTCACGGTGCCGAGCGGCAACCCGGTCGCGCGGGAGATCTTCTCGTGGCTCAACCCGTGGTAGACGGAGAGCTTGAGCACCCGCTGTTGGTCCTCGGTCAGCTCGGAGAGTGCCTCGGCGGCGACCTTTGCCTCCTCGCACCGCTCGTACTGCTCGCCGGCGGTCACGCCCGCGATCGTTGCGCCGTCCGGGATGACCTGTTCGGTCGGCCGGCGGGACTGGCGACGCCGGCGATCGATCAGCCGCCGACGGGCGATCATGGCGACGAACGCGGTCTCCGATGCGATCCCGGGGTCGTAGCGGCCCGAGCTCTTCCAGACGTCGAGGAAGATCTCCTGGACGGCGTCCTCGGCCTCGGACTCGTTGTAAGAGAGTCGGCGGGCGAGCGACCAAACGAGGCCGCCGAAGCGGTCGAGGCACTCCTTCGCTGCGCCGGCTTCGCCGGCAGCCACCCGTTGCAGAATCGTGTCGGTCGCTTGCGCCACAGACCTTCCCTTGGTCGCCCGCTTGGATCGAGAGATCGCCTTCGCTGCCTGACCGACGCGTGAAGTCATTTCACGCTCGCCAGCCGCGGGCGAATGGTACGCCGAGGGTCCGGAATGGACCAGTTCGCGGGTTCGGATGTGGGATGAGAGGGTGGTCATGAATTCCGTTTCATTTGCCTGCACGATGGACTTCGCCGCCCCGACCGGCGGCGGATGCGATCGACGGCACGCTTCGGTGGCCTTCGGGGCATAATCGTCGGCAAAACGCGAAACGACCCCCGGGGGCAGCCCCGAGGGTCGTTGTGAAACACCTCTGATTATCCGAAAACTGATTTTTGTACGCGACCCGTCTTAGCCGGGTGTGCTGAGGATCACGATCTCGACACGACGGCTGGCAGCCTTGGTGTCCTTGGCTCGCGCCGGGCCGAAGGCTGCGGCGTAGACCCGGTCGTTCGGGATGCCCCGAGACACGAGCTGCTTCTCGACCGCGAGCGCCCGCTCGGCGCTGAGCTGCTCGTTCGAAGCCCACTTGCTCTTGCGGATCGGGTCCGAGTCGGTGTAGCCCTCGACGCGGACCATGTTGCTCGGGTAGTCGCGCTTGATGACGTCGGCGATGCGATCGAGCGACGTGCGGGCGGCGGACTTCAGGGTCGCCTGTCCCGAGGCAAACAGCACGTCGCCCGCCACGGCAACGACGATGCCCTCGCCGGACTGGTAGACGGTCGTGCCATCGATCGTGCCGAGGCTGTCGGAGAACG
>CAYQAD010000007.1:0-21340 GCA_964415125.1 uncultured Phycisphaeraceae bacterium
GCCGACCGCCGCCGCCGAGAGGCCCGCTTCCGTCGGCGGCATCAGCAGCGCCACACGCCGAGGCACCGCGCCCAGCTGCGCGCCCCAGCCCAGCCACTCGCCGATCAGTCGGCCCACGTTCGTCTCGCGCACCACGGGCACCTGCGAATCGTCATCGCCCTCCACCCGCCCGACGCGCATCGCGCCCGCAGCGATCAGCTCGCCCCGCCGAGACCAGCTCCACGCGACCCGCCCGCGCGGCTCGACGAGCACCACCGCCGAGACGCCCGCATCGGTCGCGATCGAGTCGCCGCCGCCGCGCTCACGCGAGGTCGGGTCCCACGCCTCCGCCAGCGCATCCCACGTCGTCCACACGCCCGCGACGTCCACGCCGAGGTTGTCCAGCGCATCGAGCATGAGACGCACGCTCGCGTCGGGCACCGCGATGACAGCCTTCCGCCGCCGATCGTCGTCCGAGCCGTCGCCATGCGCGTCGGGCTCGGCCAGCGCCTGCACGGTCGCGCCGCCGGGGATCGCCGCGTCGGGCCCGAGCACACTCGCCGCCAGCACGCCCGGGGCGGCAGCCTCGTTGCCGCCCTCGCCCAGGCTGCCGGTCGCCTGCCGTACCATCGCCTCGAGCACGTGCGCCTCGCCGCCCGGCACGGTCAGCCATGAGCACACACCACCGTCGGTGTCGACCACCACGCGGACGCGGCCCTTGCGGACCTGCTCGCGGACCCACCCCGCCGCCGCACGCGGCGCCTCGTCGGGCTCCTCCGAGCCGCGCCGCCACGCCATGTCGCGATCGCCCGGGCCGATCAGCCGAACGCGCTCGATCACGCCGCCCCGCTCGCGGCGTTCGATGGCACACACCCACGTCGCCATTACTCGCGCGCCCCCCGGCTGCCACGCGCCCCGCGGCGGAGCTCGGCCTGCGTCTCGCGATCGAGCGCCGAGCCCGAGGGCAGGCCGCCCGGCGCATCGCCCACCCGCGTGATCCGCGAGCCGGTCTTGGGCGCACGCTCGAGCTCCATCGGCACGCCATCGACCTTGAGCTTCACGAGCTCGCGCGTGACCTCGACGATCTCCACGCCGTCACGCTCGCCACCCTCGGCCACGAGCCGCTGCTCGCCGTCGATCGACATCACCGCCACCCGCCGGCTCGAGCCGATCATCGACCCGAGGTACCGGATCTCCCGCTTGGTCGCGGGCGTCTGCGCCGGCTGGTCTTCGCTGGTGTTGTTGGCGACGATCGGCTCGTCGATCTCGACCGGCTCGGGCACCCGAGGTGCCTCGGGCAGCATGCTCAGCCGGAACACGATCCCCTCGATATCCGCAGCCGGCAGAACGATCACGCCCTCGCCCGGCTCGGGCGTCTGAACGGCCGGCGCGCCCACCGGCTCCATCGGCTGGGCATCGCCACCCAAGCTCGGGACGCCCAGCACCGCGACGGCCACCGCGCAGCCCATGCCGGCGATGGTGCCACCCTGGGCGAGACGCGTGCGGGCTTTGAGCGATGAGCGATCCAAGCGGGGTCCGATCCGTTCCATCCGTGGGTTGGCGGCACGCGTCGGCATGCCGGAGCCCCGGCGTGCCTGCCTTACTGTACCGCGACGCGGCGCCAGCGGACGAACGAGCCGCGGGCCGCCTGCCCGCCCGCGCCGCCCGAGCCACCCATCGCCACCAATGCCTCATACCGAGCAACCACGCGAGTGCCACGCCGGGGCACGATCTCGACCACCACGCCCCAAAGCTCGGGCCGCATCACGACGAGCCGCCGAAGCTCATTCCGCTCATCGTCGGTGACATCGATGTCGGCTGCGGCGCGGTTGAAGTCCGCGTCCTCCCGGCTGCCCGACCGCACCGCCTCGGTGATCAGCTCGGCAAACGCGCGGGCTCGCCGCGCGTCGCCGTCGAGCGCGACCCGGGCCGCCGCCTCGACCGTCTCGGCCGCCCCCCCGGCGCTCACCGCCACGGGGCCCGCGTCCCGCGTCCACCGCACCCGCATCCCGGCCGCCCCCCGCACCCCGGGCATCGGATCGCGACTGCTCAGCCCCCGCTCGGCGAGCACCAACTCGAGCTCACGGGCGATGCGCCGCGCCTCGAACCCGGCGCGGGTGTCCAGCTGCGCCGTCGCCGCGAGCACCGACGCCTGGGCGTCGCCCAGATACACCCGGGCCACGCTGCCGTCGGCAAGCTCGAGGTCAAACGCATGACCCCGGTCGCCCACCAGCTGGTTCAGCTGCGCCGAGGGACGCGAGCGCAGCCACATGTTGAGCACCTCTTGCAGCCCCCGGGCCGCGTGCTGTTCTTGATACGCCCGCAGCTCGCGCGCGGTGCCAAGCGAACGGACGCTCTGCCGCTCGATCAGCGTCGCGACCAGCGCGCCCGCGACGATCAAAAGCACGATGACCGTCGGCAGCGCGAAGCCTCGGCGGGTCGCCGCGCCCGCCGCACGCGCCCGGCGATGGTTCCGCGACAGCCTCATGACGCATCACCCGATCCGGATGCCGGCGGCGCCGCGCCCGCGGGCGCCGACCCCTCGGGCCGATCGCCCGGCGGCACCTCATCATCGAACTCATCCGGCGCGATCGGCTGCGTGCCCTGCCGATCGCTGGTGGTCACGATGTAGTCCACCTCGAAGGTCCATCGAGCGAAGAGCCCTGTGTCGGTCTCGATCTCCACGCGCACGTACGCCGGCAGATCGTCGGGCCAAGCAGCCGCGAACTCGTCGAGCATCACCCGCCGGTGATACACCTGCCACACGCACCGCGTCACGCCCTCGAGGATCGGCGCAGCGCCGCCCGCGTCGATCGGCGCACTGGGGCCCCACGCCTGATCGACCACGCCCAGCGCCGAGGGCACCCACCACAGGTCCAGCCGCGTCCCCTCTTCGGTGCGCTCGGGGCGGATCTCAAAGGCGCCGCGCACGACGCGCCCGCCCGCCGATGATCGGTCGCCGCCGGCCGCGCCCGCGTCGCGCTCGCCATCTTCTTCTGCACCAACTTCTGCGCCAACTTCCAAAGCAAAGATCGGCGGCGTCATCGCCAGCAGCGTCGACGGCCGCCCATCCCGGCGCAGCAGCGCCGCGAGCTCGCGATCGATCGGGGGTGTGTGCACGACCAGCTCGACGCGCTGGGTCTTCCCATCAAACCGCGGATCGTCAACAACAGCAAACCGGGGCGCACGCCCGCGTGTGAAATCGTTTGGCAAGCCGCCGGACGGCGCGCCGGCCGCCGTGCCCGCCGGCGTGCTGTTGGTCGCGCCGGTCATCGCGAGCGATGAGACCGCCCGGCGGATGACCTCCCGCGCGGTCGACATCTGCTGCGCCTGGTCCATGCGGTCCATCGCGCGCCCGTGCGCCCGCTGCATGCCCGCCATCACGCCCACCGCGGTCAGCACGACCATCGACGCGAGCGCGCTGGCGAGCAGCACCTCGAGCAGCGTGAAGGCGCCGCGGCGTGCGCTCATCGCCCGCCCCCGTCGCCACGTTCCGCGCTGCCCTGCGTCGTGCCGATCTCGATGGGCTGATCGCCCGCGCCCATGATCTGCTCCATGAGCCGGCGCACCCCCTCCTCGCTCTCGACCATCTTCTGAAGCGTGTCCGGGCTGCGGTACTCAAAGGCGAGCGGGTGATAGAGCCGCGTGATCACAGCGGTGCCCGAGCCGCCCGTGTACGTGAACGACCCCTCGGACTGCTCCGAACGCCACACGCGGATGGTGATCTGCCGGAAGCGGTCGGCCATCGAGGCGCCCGTCGCGTTGGTCTCGGCCTGCGCCTCGGCCCGCGGGTTGTTCTCGAGCCGCGCGGGCTTGTCCGATAGATCCCAGCGGTAAAACACCTCGCCGCCCTCGGGCCCGTACGCGATCGGCAGCCCGCTGGCGGGCATCGACTCGCGCTCGTCGAGGTACTGCAAGATCAGCGTGCTCGCCAGCTCCGCGGCGCCCAGCGTCGCGAGCTCGCGGCTCTGCGAGCGGTACGTGTAGCTCAGCGCGGTGGTGATCATCGACGCGGCCAGCCCAAGCATGCCCACCGCGAGCATGCACTCGAGCAAGCTCAGCCCACGCCGCGCGTGCAACGGGCGGCGAGATGGCGTGCTGTGGGCTGGCTGTCGCATGGGCGCTCCGCGCGTGCGATGCATGTATCGCGTGTGCCGCGTCGCCTGTTCCGCGACGCTTTTTCCCGTCCGAGGATCAGTCTTCGTTCATGGTCCAATAGTTGATGTCGTCCTCGGTGCGGAACTCGCCGTCCTCGCCCGCGCTGACGAGGTTGAACTCGCGTCCGTTCTGTCCTGGAAACGAGTACGCCAGTGGTCTCCCCCACGCGTCGTTGATCGAAGTTGACGCGTCGATGTAATCGCCCTTGAGCACATCTAGAGACGCGGGGAAATCGTTCTCCGCGAGCTTATAGTCCCTGATCGAAGTCCCTAACGTGCGGAGTGTCGCCTCGGTTGCGCGCTTGTTCGCGCGGTCCTGCCCGCCGAGCACATTGACGGCCGCGACGCTCGCGAGCACGCCGATGATCGCGATCACGAGCATGAGCTCGAGCAGTGAGAAACCTCGCCGCTTGGTGCGGCGCGTCTGCGTTGTCGTTCGTGCGGGTGCCATCGTGTGTCCACTCCTCGAGTGCTGGTGCGAGCCATCTATATACGGCCGAGGCCGACGTGGCGCAGCACGCTCTGTCCCAGCGCGTGACTGCGAAGTGACTGCCGTCGTCGGCCCACTCAATCGTACCGCTGCGCCCGGGCCTCCACGCCCGATCGACCGCTCAGCCGATCTGCTGGCTCAGCGACATCATCGGCACCATGATCGACAAAATGATGCCTCCGATAAGCAGAAACAGCCCGACAATCAGCGCCGGCTCGAGGGCCGAGAGCACCCGCGTCGAGACCCGGTCCACCTCCACCGCCAGGTCCTCAGCGAGCCCGTCGAATGCCTGATCCAGGTCGCCCGCGCGGTCGGCCGCCACCAGCAGCTTCCGCGTCGCCAGCGGCAGCGCCGAGACGTCCTCGATCAGCGTCCGCAGCACGCCGCCCTCGATCAGCCGCTTCCGGAGCGTCTCCAGCTGCGTCCCCAGCCGAGCATCGCCCACCGTGCCCACCGCGGTGCCGAGCGCATCGGCCAGCGGCACGCCCGCCCGGCTCATCGCCGCCATCACCGCGAAGAACCGTGCCGTGTCCTGGGTGAGCATCAGCTTCCCGATCAGCGGCAGCTTCCGCGACACCCGCCACACAAGCCCCATCAGCACCGCCCGCCCAAGCACCGCCGCGATCAGCACGCCCCCCGCGACCATCGACAGGACGAACCAGTGCTCGCGGAGCGCATCGCCCGCCGCGATCACGACCTGCGTGTACCAAGGCAGCGAGTCGGTCATCTGCACCAGCGCCTGCCCGATTCGCGGCACGATCATCGTCAGCAGAATGATCGTCACCACGATGCTGATCGACAGCACGATCGCCGGGTATAGCAGCACCGTCGCCGCCTTGCCCCGCAGCGCAAGCTGCCGCTTCTGCGCATCGGCCAGCCGATGCGCCGAGCCCGCCAGATCGCCCGTCCGCTCGGCCGCCCGATAGACCGCGGCCGCGACCGTGTCGAACTGCCCGCTCCGCACGCACGCCTCGGAGAAGCTCACGCCACCCGAGACCTGCTCTCTCAGCGACTCGATCACCGGCCGGGCCGAATCGGCCACGACGCTCGCCGCGACTTCCAGCGCCTCGACCAACGGCACGCCGCGCCCCAGAAGCTGGGCGAGCTGCTCGTTGAGTGCCGCCTGGTCGGCGAGCTTGAGCGATGCCTTCGACGTCGCAAGCCACGAGGGCATCGGCCACGTCCGAAGCAGCACGAGCCGCTCGCGCCGGAGCCCCGCCGCCAGCGACCGCTCGCTCGCGGCCGACCGCAGCCCCACCTTGCGACCGCCCGCCGCGGTCGCGGCTAGGTACAGATACCCACGGGCGTTGCCGGAGAGGCGAGACATCGGCCCAGTCTACGCTTTGCCCCGGGTTCGCTGGAGCGCGATCCCCACGCCGCCCGCCCCGAAGAGGCTGCACCATGACAATCGCGACACCAAGCTCGTCCGAGTCCTCGTCCCACGCCGCCTCGCCGACCCGCCCGCCGCAGGTCGGCGTCGATCCGCGCACGCTCGACGCCTCGCTGCCAAAGACCATGCGCGCCCTCGTCAAGCACCACGCCGGGTCCGGGCTCGAGCTCGTCCGCGATCGCCCGCTGCCGCGCGTCGGGCCGCACGATTGCCTGGTCAAGATCCGCAAGGCCGGCATCTGCGGCACCGATCGGCACATCTGGCAGTGGGACGACTGGGCCGCGGGCCGAATCCCCGTCGGCATCGTCACGGGGCACGAGTTCGTCGGGCACATCGTCGCGATCGGCTCGGCGGTCACGAAGTACAAGGTCGGCGAGCGCGTCAGCGCCGAGGGGCACCTGACCAAGGGCCGCGACTACCTCTCGCTCACCGGCGCCAAGCACATCGCCCAGGACGTGCGCATCTTCGGCATCGACTGCGACGGCATCTTCGCCGACTACGCCTCGATCCACGAGGACAACATCTGGGACGTCCATCCAGACATCTCGGATCGCCACGCCGCCACCTTCGACCCACTCGGCAACGCCGTGCACACCGTCATGGCCGCGGGCGTGAGCGCCAAGACCGTGCTGATCTCGGGCACGGGCATCATCGGCCTGATGGCCGTCACCGTCGCCAAGGCCGCCGGCGCCAGCCGAATCTACTGCACCGACATCACCCCCGAACGCCTCGTCCTCGCCAAGAAGCTCGGCGCACACGCCTGCTACCACGCGATCGACGACGCCGATTGGGTCAAGCGCGTTCGCGACGAGACCCGCGGCCTCGGAGTCGATGTCCTCCTCGAGATGTCCGGCAACGAGCAGGCGATGGACCAGGGCTTCGCCGCCCTCCGCCCCGGCGGCGTCGCCGCGCTGCTCGGCCTGCCCGCCAAGGAAGTCACCTTCGACTTCAACTCGAACATCATCTTCAAGGGCTGCACCGTCAAGGGCATCAACGGCCGGCTCATGTGGGAGACCTGGTACCAGACCGAAGAGTTCGTCCGCCACGGCGGCATCGAGCTCGACGACATCATCACCCACGAGTTCCCGATCGATGAGTACGAGACGGCCTTCGACACCATGATGACCGGCCGCGGCATCAAGGTGCTGCTGAACTTCTAAGTGCCGACCACCAGCCCAGCATCACGGGCCCACCGATCGCGTCTCACCGCAGCGGCTCGGCCGCCGACGTCTCGCGGATCCATGCGATGATGTCGTACGACCGAGCGAGATCGACCGGGTAGAACTGGCCGATCGGCACCTCCATCGCGCCGATGCTCCGCAGCAGCGCCGTCTCGCCAAGCACGCGGCTCGCCCGCTCATCGTCCTCCGCTGCCCGCAGGTCAACCAGCGCCGCCCGCATCGGCAGGGTGTCGAGCACACGCTCGAGACTGCCGTCGATCGGCTCGATCAGCGGGAACGTGCCGAGCCCCGAGCGGTCCCACGCGAAGGCGCGGTACGTGCCCGTCGACGTCGCGAAGCCCACAACCACGTGCGACTGCCCAAGGGCTCGGTCGAGGTGCCAGCCCATCGCCTGCTCGCTTTCGCGGTGCACGTGGCCGTTGTGCGCCCACACCGCGATCCGCGTGTCCGCGGGGCGAGACGGGTCCTGCTCCAGCAGCCAGCGCACGTTCTCGGCCATGGCCGTGTCGCGCACGAGCGTTGGATTCGACGAGGCCTTCATGTCCATGTTCTGGCGGACCACGCGCGCCATGTGCAGCGCCCACCCCGCTCGGACCTCGTCGGTCTGCTCTATAAGCCGCGCGTGCTCCGCAGCCAGGCGCTGCTCCACCTCGAGCGCGAGCGCCGCCGCCTCAGCCGCGCTGACGATCCCGTCGCCCGGCTCGATTCGCCGGATCACCGCGCCGCCCGAGCCGTCCCGCCCCGCGCCCTCGGCCTGCTCGACGACATACCCGGTGTTGCGCGTCACGCCGCCGCTCGTCCACGCGTTGAGGCCGCCGGCCGCCCCGCCCGCCTCAAACGCCGCATCGATCCCGCCCGGCCAGGGAAGCGGATCGCCATCGGCCGCGAGCTCGAGGTCGTCGAACCACGCCGCCCCCGCGCCGACGGAGAGCAGCCCGAGCGCCACGGATGTGCACGCCTCGGGCACGTCGACGGCTGCCTCGTACCGAGCCCATGCCGTCGTCTCGCGCGGCGCCGTTGCCTGCATGTTGTCGAACGCCGCTGTCGGGCCCTCGGCCGCATCGCAGCGAATCCAGAACCCCGCCCAGCCCTCGACATCCTCCGTTCGCACCCAGCCGCTCAGCGTCAGCCGCTTGCCGTGGAGTCCATCGGCGGGCAACACCAGCGCCGCCGCGCCGAAGGGGTCCGGCGTCGGCGCGGCGCGGGCGCACCGGTCGTACACGTCCGCCACCTCCCGCGCGAGCTGCTCGTCGGCGCTCTCGAGGAACGCCAGCACCTCGTCCATCGCCGACTGGCCGTCCTGCATGTCGAACCCGCGAAAGGTCAGCCGGCGCGGGTCCCCAGCCCGCTCCCGCTCAAGGTTCCACGCACGCATCCAGACCACCAGGTCGTGCACCTCTTGCGTGTGCCACGTCCAGAAGCCCATGCGAGCGATCACATCGCGCGAGTCCCCGACGCCCTCGAGCACGTATCGATTCACATGCTCGGTGTCGGGCGCGCTGGCCTCGATCGCAAAGACCGAGAAGCCCTTTCGCTCCGCCAAGTACTCGACGAGCCGGTGCTTCAGTTGGAAGACCTCCCGGCTGCCATGCGTCGGCTCGCCAAGGCCGACGACCCTCGCATCGCCCACCATGGCGCCGAACGCCTCAAGATCATCGAACCCGTTGCCCGCCTCGACGCTGTGAAGACCCGCCGCCAACTCGATCGGCCACTGCGGGTCGGCCAAGGCCTCGACCGCGATCTCACCGCTCGCCGTCGGACCCGGGCGCGATGCATCTTGCGTTGCGTGCGCCAGCTCATCGAGCCCCAGGCCGCCGGCCGCGAGCACCGCAGTCGCCATCGCCCACGCCACATGACATCGTGTATCCATCGCGGCCGCGCCTCTCTCATCCTCCGACATGATCGAGCACGAGAAGACCTACCGCGATGGCACCGCTGCGTTGCGATACCCCTGATGGCAGCCGATGCACGTCGTGCCCAGCGCCGTGTACGCCACCTCGGCCGCCGCGGCGTCGTTGGCAACCAACGCTGCCTCCAACTCGCCGGCCTCGCGGGCCGCCCGTGTCATCAGCGACGCGTACTCGTCGTCGTGCACATCGAGCTCGATGAGCGAGCGCAGCACGTCCCGCACGAGCCCCGCCTCGGCCGCGGGCACCGCGTCGGGGTGATCCTTCGGCACGCGCCACCCCGCCTTCCGCACCACAGCGAGCACGTCCCACGCGTGGTCGATCGTGGCCATGCCGCCGGCCGTGCCGGTCACCGGCGCGACCTCGTGCAGCACGACCTCAGCAAGCTCGGCCCTCGCCTCGGCATCCATCGGCGTTGCCTCGTGCACGCACGCGTGCAGCCCCGGATACGACGGGCTCGTGCCCGCCGCCGCGAGCACCCTGGCGCCCGCGTCCGTGTCGATCGTGCCCAGCGCGATCAACGCCGCGGCCGCAGCAGTGGGGGCGCGATGCACGCCGTGGTGGCAATGCACAAACACCGGGCCCTCCGCCTGGTACAGCGCCGCCGCCAGCGAGCGATGCTGGTCGTCGCTCAGCCCGCTGTAGCGCGTGGGAATATGGACCGTGCGGATGCCGTGCGCCGCCGCTCCCGCGACGTCGGGCGTCATCGCGTCCACACTGACGATCATCGTCACGCCTCGCTGCGCGAGGGCCTCGAAGTCCCGCTCGCCCGTCGGCACGGGGCCGAACGAAACATCCTCCGTGATCGGCGTGACAAAGAAGCCGTCGTCAGCCGCCAGGCGGCCGTGCGCCGCGAGGGCGGCTCCGAGAACCAGCGAGATCGCGATTACGCAATAGCGGAGCATCTCTCAAAGATACTCATAACCGCAGCACAAGTTCCGTGGGAGCGTGGGTGCGTCGCGGGCGAGGGCAGCGTGCTCAGGCGACGATCTGCTGGGCCGCGCCCCAGAGGGCGCCGAGGGCGAAGACCATCGCCGCACCAGCGGTCAGCCAGCGGGCGTAGTTCGGCGTGTTGTCGCGTGAGGCGTCCATCGTGCATTTGGTTTCGCCCCCAGCCGGCGCGTGGATGCAGCTAGCCGCCCGCCGCCGTGCGCGGGGCTTGCCCTCGAATCGCACGCAAAGGTCCGATCTGCGCGGGTCGTTCCGCGTGGTGCCCGCGGCGAGCCAGCTGCGAAATGAACACGGGCCCGGATCACGCGATCCAGGCCCGCGCGGGTGGTGGCTGCGTGTCGAATCTGTCGGCTCAGGCCCGACGGCGGCGGGCGCCGGCACCGGCAAGGCAGAGGCCGGCCGTGGCGAGGGCCGCGGGCGCGGGCACGGGATTGGCTGTCACCGTGAACACCGCGTCGTTGTAGTCGTAGTCGCCGTTGACCCAGTCCTCGACGTAGAGGGTCCAAGTGTTCGCCGCGGGCTGGGCCGTCGCGAACATGCCCGCGCCCGACTCGTCATCCATGCGGAAGGTGTTGCGCTGGCCGGTGACCACGTCGTAGGCGAACATCAGGTCGGTGCCGCCAACGACGAAGCCCAGGTCCACCGAGTCGCCACGCGACGACGAGTGGTTGTTCAGCAGCGCCACGCCCAGGCCGTCCGTGCGGCTCTCCTGCGAGCCCGCCTCGATGCGGTGCAGGTTGCCCGACCAGCCGGCGCTGGACGACTCGAACGTGATCGTCACCAGCGCGTCCTCGGCGATAAAGATCGACGCGGGCGACGTGGCGCCGCTGGGCATCGCCGACGCGGCACTGGCAGCAACCGCGGTCGCCGCGACGAACGCGAACATCGGCGCGGCAGCGGGAACGGCGAAGCGGGTGGCAGCGGTCGTGGTGGTGGTCTTCATGGTGTGTCTTCCCTGTGCTCTGTGTGTGATTGGTCGGAGGCGAGCGCGTCCTGCCCGCCGCCAGCCACACCATGCATTGGGTTCACGCCCCCGGCCCGCGATCACACCGACTCACACCGCACCAAACAGCTTCCCGGACGCCGCGACCGGCGAGGCTTGCCCGCCTTCACACCACGCGCCCGCACAGCCCGACCCCGCGATGGCGTCCTATGGGGTAGGGTGGGTCCGAGAATCGCCGCCGAGGCCTCTTGAGCCGGCAACGCGACCTTGGAACAACGACCCGGGAGCACAGAGATGTCCACATCCACACCGCGTCGAGGACGGCGTCTGGCCCTGCACTGGAAGATCCTGATCGGCCTCGTGCTCGGGCTCATCGCGGGCCTGCTCGTCAATCAGCTCGCCGGCTCGCTGCCCACCACCGGCCCCGTCGCCGCCATCGCCGGCTTCGTCGCGACGCTCAACGACTTCGTGGGCGATCTGTTCATCCGACTCCTGCGCTTTATCGCGGTGCCCATCGTGCTGTTCAGCCTCGTCGTCGGTGCCGCGAGCCTCAACGACATCAAGAAGCTCAGCCGAATCGGTGGCAAGACCATCGTCATCTATATCGCCACCACTGCCGTCGCGATCACCGTCGGCCTCACGCTCGCCAACGCCATCAAGCCCGGCACCTTCGTCTCCCAGGAAGTCCGCGACCAGCTCGCCGGCGACCGCGCCACCGAGGCCAGCCAGCGCATCGACGCGGCCGTCGCCCCCGATGTCTGGACCGTCATCCTCGACATCGTCCCCACCAACCCGTTCGGCGCGCTCGCCTCGGGCAACATGCTCCAGATCGTCTTCTTCGCCCTCGCCCTGGGCATCGCCCTCTCGCTCATCAAGCAAAGCCTCGCCGAGCCCGTCGTTCGCGTCTTCCAGGCTCTCAACGACGCGATCATCAAGATCGTCCAGATGGTCATGGCGATCGCGCCCTACGCCGTCTTCTGCCTCATCGCCCAGGTCGTCGCGACCATGGGCCTCGAGGTCCTCCGCGCCCTCGCGGTCTACAGCCTCGTTGTCATCGTCGGCCTGCTCACGATGATCCTCCTCGTCTACCCCACCATCCTCCGCGTCATCGCGGGCGTGGGGTACCGCCGATTCTTCGGCGCCATCGCACCCGCCCAGCTGCTCGCGTTCAGCAGCTCGTCGTCCTCAGCGACACTCCCCGTCACCATCGAGTGCGTCGAGAACCGCCTGGGCGTGAAGGAAGAAGTCGCCTCGTTCGTCCTGCCACTCGGCGCGACGATCAACATGGACGGCACCGCCCTCTACCAGGGCGTCGCCGCGGTCTTCATCGCCCAGCTCTTCGGCATCAACCTCGACCTGTCCGCCCAGCTGACCATCGTCCTCACCGCCACGCTCGCCTCCATCGGCACCGCGGGCGTGCCGGGCGTCGGCATGATCATGCTCGTCATCGTCCTCCAGAGCGTGAACATGCCCCCCGAGGTCATGACCGCGGGCGTGGCTGTCATCTTCGGCGTCGACCGATTGCTCGACATGTCGCGCACCGTCTGCAACGTCACGGGCGACGCGATGGTCGCCGCGACGATCGCCAAGACCGAGCGCGCACTGCTCAGCGACGCCGACGCGGCGGCCCTCCGCGCCCGCGAGGAACAGGGCCCCATCGACGAGACGCCCTAGCCGCGCCGCTCCTGAGCCCGGCCCACGCCCACGCCCCGGCCTACAGCGGCCAATCCCGCAGGATCCGCTCGGTCTCCTCCAGGTGCTCCGTCTCGTCGCGCACCATGTCCTCGAGCGCCACCTGCAAGCCCTTGAGCCCGAGCGACTCGGCCTGGGCCGCCCGCGTGATGTACCGCTCGCGCGCCCCCGCCTCGGCCTCCCGCACCGCCTCGAGCATCGCCTTCGCGTCCCCCGCCTCGGGCACGGGCTTCGCCACCGTCGTCGGCTCGCCGCCCAGCGCCACGATCTTGTTCGCCAGGAACGTCGCGTGGGCCGTCTCGTCCGGCAGTTCCTCCGCAAAGAAGGCCGACAGCTCACGCCGGTACGGCCCGCCCACCTTCGCCGAGTACGTCAGGTACTGCACGATCGCCGAATACTCGTGCGACAGGTCCTCGTTGAGCAGATCGATCAGTTGCTTCGTATCCATGCGGATGCTCCCCTGTGCGTGCTGACTCGCGTGCCAGCCATGCGTGGTCGCAGAGCACTTCGGCCCGGCGACACGCGTGGACGCTGCTTGGACGCGATTCGCCCCCGCCGCGTGACAGCCGCGCAAAGAAAACGCCCGTGCGCACGCGCACGGGCGTCGGGGATCCCTTTCAGCGGGCGTGCCCGTGTTACGGGCAGCCGGCCGACCAGAGCGTCAGGTAGAAGGAGAAGTCCGAGAGGTCGACGCTGCCGTCGGGCACGCCGTTGGCCGTGCCGGTCGTGGTCACGTCGGCGATGGCCGATCCGCCGCTCCACAGCGTGAGGTAGTAGGAGAAGTCCGAGAGGTCGACGTTGCCGTCGGGCGTGCCGTTGGCCGTGCCCGTCGTCGTGACGTCCGCGACGCATGCGCTGGCCGCCTCGCACCCGCGGAAGTCGATCGCCACGTCGTCGATCGCCGCCTCGACGATCGAGCCGCCGCCGATATCGCTCGCGACAAACCGCAGCCGGACCTGGTCCGAGGGCGTCACGAAGTCCGCCACGCGGAACTCGGCCCGCACCCACGCGTTGGCGTTGCTGCGCACCGTTTCGAGGGTCTGCCACGTCGAGCCGTTGTCGCCCGAGATCGAGACGACCATCTCGTCCGACCCCGCCGACGCGCCCGTGTCGTTGCTGAACCAGCGCGAGTACGACACGTACGCGTCGCCCTGGTCGAAGCTCGGCGCGTTCATCGCGTCCATCGGCGGGCTGGTCAGCGTCGTGGCGCCGTTGTCAACGTCGTTGCTGCCCAGGCTCGTCGCCGAGGCCCCGGTGACCCAGCACAGCGTGCCGCCGGGCGTGTGGTCGTCCTCGGGCTGGGCCGCGGTGCCGACGGGGTTCGCCAGCTCCCAGATGCCCGTCGTCGCCGTGTCGCCCGATGCGCCCACGGTCCAGCCGGTGTCGACCTCCGCGTCATCGAACAGCCCGCGCTCGCTGTCGAGCACCGCCATCGTCGCCGGCGCCGACGCACCGCCCGCGGGCTCGAGCACCGTGAGCCCCTGGTCGGTCGTGATCTCGAGGTAGTACTCGACCGTGCCGCCGCAGTCGCCGGCCGCGAGCATGCCCGACCACGTCGCGCCCGAGCCGCTCAGCGGCGAGGCGCCGAACGCGCCCGCCGACCCGTCGCGCTGATAGAGCGTCACGGCCGTCGCGCTCTCGAAGATCGGGAGCACGTCCACGCTGATCGGCACCATCGCGTTCGGTGCGGCAAACCCGCCCTCGGGGCTCGTCTGCGAGACCCGCACGGGCTGGCTCACAAAGTCGCTCATCACGAGCACCGCCTCGAAGTTCTCCTCGGCCGTGGGGCGGATGAACTGCGCGGGCAGCTCGAACCCGAACGCGCCCGTGTCGCGCAGCTCGAAGGTGTAGCTGAAGATCCCCTGGTCGCCGTAGACCCAGTCACTCGCATCGCCGGCCGCGGGGTACAGATCGCTCGACCGGATCGGGTCGTAGAAAATGCCCGAGTGGTCAAAGATCGTGTCGCTCATCTCGGTGCCGAGCTCCTCGAAGAGCGACTTGTCGGGCTCGGGCGCATCGACAAAGTCGTACCCGAAGGGCCACAGCACCAGCTGGCTGAACGAGTGGAAGTCCACGTGCGCCCGGATCCCGGTCTCGGCGAGGATCAGGTTGCGCAGCGCCTGGGTCTCCGGCTCGCTGAAGGGCGCGGTGCCGCGGTAGAGATCGCTCGACCCCGATCCCGACGAGCCCGTCCCGCCCCACTCGTACGCCCAGTTGCGGTTGAGGTCGACGCCCGTGGTCCCGTTGCCGTTGTTGCGCCGGTTCTTGCGCCACAGACGCTGGTTCGTCCAGGAATACTCATACCCGTCGGGGTTCACCATCGGCACGATGAGAAACTCAAGCCCGTCGAGCGCCGCGGTGGTCTCGGGACGCGAGCCGTAGGTCGCCATCAGCTCCTCGGCGATGAACATCACCGTCGCGGGCGACACCCACTCTCGGGCGTGCTGGCACCCGTTGAACAAGATCTGCGGCTTCGACGCCGACCCGCCCGGCGCCGTGATCCGCATCATGCGGATCGGCTTGCCCTGGATCGAGCTCCCGATCGTCTCGACGGTCACGAGCGTGGGGTACTCCGCCGCGAGCGCGTCGATCTTCGCCTCGAACTCGGCCTGCGTCTTGTACGAGTCGTACCAGTCCGCGCCGCGCTGCAGTCGGCTCGCCGCGATCTGCGCCTGCTCTTGCGCGATGAGCACCGAGACATCGGTGTGCAGCACCTCGCTGCGCACGCCCGACTGGGCGAGCCGCGCCAGGTCGGCCGGTGCGATGGTGATGTCCGTGCGCGCCAGGCTCGGTCGGCACGACACGATCGAGCTCGCCGCGTCGATCGCGCGCTCGAGCTCCGCGGGCGTGCGGGCCTCGACGCGCACCAGAATCTCACCCGCGTGGGCCGCCGCGTTCGAGGGCAGGTGCATGTGCGTCGCCTGCCCCGCCGCCGAAGCGACCGCAAGCGGCGTCGCCGCCACAGCAAGGGCGAGACGGCGGGCGAGCGAGCGGGCGTTGATCGATCCAGACATGAACAGTCAGCTCCTCTGTCGCGCCGGGGCAGCGATCGCCCGCATCGCGACATGCGTGGTCAAGGTCGGTTCTGTGCCGCCCACGAGAATGGCATCGGCCGGGCAGAAAAATCCCCCAAAGCGGGCCCTGTGGCACCCACGCACCACCACTGGCAGCACGCCGGATCAAGACCTCGGGGACCGAAATCAGACTACCGCCTCGCCGCCGCGCCAGCCAGCGGAAATCTGGGGGCGGGCAAATCGCCGCCACAGCCGCCCAGCGGGGGGAGTGGAAACCCAACGGAGAGGCGAAAGAAAACACGACCAATCCATCCGCTGCTGTCCCCGCGCGGTTGGGCTGGCGATGAAAAGTCGTTAGTTTCAACCGATGGTGGGCCCGCGGGTGCGGGTCCTGGGGGTCTGCTTGTCCCGCGTTCGAGGACCGCCCATGGGCGTGCAGGAAGTCCAAGCCGGCGGCTCTGGTGAGGCCCAGCGTGCCTTCACCCGGCGCGTGCTCCGCGATCTCGCCGCGATCGAGGCCCTCGAGGCCCGCGGCTGTTTCGATCGAGGACCACGCCGCATCGGCGCCGAGCAGGAGCTCACCCTCGTCGACAGCGCCTGGCAGCCCGCGCCCTGGAACGAGGACATCCTCGCCGAGCTCGACGACCCCGAGTTCGTCACCGAGCTCGCCCGCTACAACATCGAGTTCAACCTCCCGCCCATGCTCTTCCGGGCGGGCGCACTCACCGAGCTGCACACCGCCCTCCGCCAGCGCATCGCCCGCGTCCGCGCCATCGCCCAGGCCCGCGGCGGCGAGGTCGTCATCACCGGCATCGTCCCCACCGTCGACTCCAACCACCTCACGCTCGACAACATCACGCCCCGCGACCGCTACTACGCGCTCAACGACGCGATCACCCGGCTCCGCCACGGCGACCTGCGCGTGCGCATCAAGGGCGTCGACCAGCTCGAAGCGAACGTCGACTCCATCCTCATGGAAGCGATCAACACCAGCTTCCAGGTCCACTGGCAGACCACGCCCGGCGAGTTCGCCGCGGACTACAACCTCGCGATGGCGACCGCCGGCCCGATCCTCTCGGCCTGCTGCAACTCGCCCGTGCTCTTCGGCAAGCGCCTCTGGCGCGAGACCCGCATCGCGATCTTCCAGCAGATCGTCGACCCCGGCAGCGACACGCCCACCGGCCGCGACCGCACGCAGCGCGTCCGCTTCGGCGAAACATGGGTCAACCAGAGCGTGCTCGAGCTCTTCCGCGCCGACATCGCCCGCTTCCGCCTGCTGCTGATCGACCTCGAGGGCGACGAGGACCCGCTCGCCGAGATCGAGGCGAACCGCCCGCCCAAGCTCCGCGCGCTGCAGGCCTTCAACTCAACGGTCTACCGCTGGGTCCGCCCGTGCTACGGCATCACCGACGGCCGGCCGCACCTGCGCATCGAGAACCGCTACCTGCCCGCCGGTCCGACGCCCGTGGACGAGACCGCCAACGCCGCACTCTGGTTCGGCCTGATGTCCGGCGGCCGCGAGGCGTGGGGCGATGTCCGCGAGCGCCTCGATTTCGACGATGCCCGCGCCAACTTCGTCTCCGCCGCACGCGAAGGACTCGGCGCACACTTCCGCTGGTTCTGCGGCAAGGACATCCCCGCAGAGCGTCTACTCCGCGAAGAGCTCCTTCCGGTCGCCCGCGCGGGCCTCGCAAGCGCCGGCTTCGACGCCAGCGAGATCGATCGCTATCTCGGCGTCATCGACGAGCGCGTCGCGGCCTCGCAGACCGGCGCGCAGTGGACCCTCGCCTCGGTCGCGAACATGAAGGGCAAGAGCACGCGGGGCGAACGCCTCCGCACGCTCGCCGCAGCTATGGCAACACGCGAGCAGATGGACCTGCCCGTCCACGCCTGGCCCCTGGCGCGCCTCGGCGAGGAGGGCGGCTCGGTGGGCGGCTACGAGCGCGTCGGGCAGTACATGTCCACCGACCTGTTCACCGTCGCCGAGGATGACCTGGTCGACCTCGTCGCCTCGATCATGGATTGGGAGCGCATCCGCCACGTCCCCGTCGAGGACGCCGAGCACCGCCTCGTCGGGCTTGTCTCCTACCGCCGCCTCATCCGCGTGCTCGCCGGCCCGCCCGACTCGCCCATCACCAACGGCAAGCCCGAGAGCGGCACCCTCGTGCCCGTCCGCGACATCATGGAACGCACCCCGCACACCTGCACCCCCGACACCCCCACCATCGACGCGATCCGCGCGATGGAGACCCACCGCGTGAGCTGCCTGCCCGTCGTCCGCGACGGCAAGCTCGTCGGCATCGTCACAGAACACGACTTCGCGCAGATCGCGCGGAAACTCCTTGAACGCGAGTTCTGTGGTGATGCCCCCCAGGCCGATAGAGTGCAGTCCGGAGACTCCGCCAGGTGACACGCGTGCCAGATCAAACGGCCCAGACCCACCGACTGATCGGCAGCGCCCAAGCCACACAGCCCGGACCCACGCTCATCCTGATCGGCGGCCTCCACGGCAACGAGCCCGCGGGCGTTGCCGCCGCCGCCGATGTCATCGCCGCCCTCACGGATCGCGCCCCGTCCGACGACACGCTCCGCGTCGGCCGCGTCGCCGCGTACCGGGGCAACCTGATGGCCCTTGCTGCGGCGAGCGAGCCGGAGGGCGCGGGCCGGCGTTACCTCGATATCGATCTCAACCGCGCCTTCACGCCCGACCGCCTCGCCTCGGTCCGGGCCGCGCCCGACGCCGAACGCACCGCCGAGAGCCGCGAGCTGCTCGAGCTGTCCGCGGCGATCGAGCGCGAAGCCCGATCGGCGCGTGGTCCGGTCTACCTGCTCGATCTGCACACGTTTTCCTCGCCCGGCCCCGCCTTCATCCACACCGAGGACTCGCTCGTGCAGCGCGACTTCGCCCGGGCGATCGCCGTGCCGTTGATCCTGGGCTTCGAGGAAGAGCTCACAGGCGTCATGATCCACTGGGCGTCCAAGGAGCTCGGCGTCATCGGCGCGATCTTCGAGGCGGGCGTGCACCACGACGGCGCCACCGTCGCGATCCACCGCGCCGCGATCGCCATCACGCTCGACCACCTCGGCATGGCGCGCGCCGAAGACATCTGCCCCGAAGATCCGCACGCGACCATCTCCGCCGCGGCCGGCGGACGCGACGGGCACGTCTACGACATCCGCCACCGCCACGCGGTCGGCGAGCACCGCTTCGCGATGCGCGAGGGCATGGTCGGCTTCACGCCCGTGCGCGCCGGCCGCACGCCGATCGCCACCGAGGCCGATCGCCCCGTCCACTCGCCCGTGGGCGGCAAGCTGTTCATGCCCAATCGCCAGCAGGAAATCCGCGAGGGCGACGACGGCTTTTTCGTCGTCCACCGCGTCGGCGCCATCTGGCTCACGCTCTCGGCCAAGCTCCGCACCAGCGAGCGTCTGCATCGGCTCTTGCCCGTGCTGCTCCCCGGCGTGCGCGCGCATCCGACGCGCTCGTCCGCACTGATCGTCTCGCCCGAGATCGCCCTGGTGCTCAAGCGGCAGATGTTCCACCTGCTCGGCTACCGCCTCGAACGCCGAGGGCCAGAGGTGCACCTCGCGCCGCTCTCACGCATCGCAGCCGCGGCCGTCACAGCCGGGCACTCGGTGCTCCACCTGCTCACGGGCCGATGGCGCCGCGCTGAGGCCGAGTCGCCCGGCGACTGGATCGTCGTGCGGCACACGCTGGATCTCCCGTCGCCTCCCGCCGCGCGACCGCGCGAAAGGTAGCTCGCCCCATGCGCACATTCCTCGCACTCTGCCTCGTGGCAGTCTCACTGTCGACGAACCACGCCGCCGTGGCCCAATCGCGCGAGGGCGGCATGGTCGTCGCCGACCATCCGGCCGCGACGCGCATCGGCGCGAACGTGCTGCGCCGTGGCGGCAACGCGATCGACGCCGCGGTCGCCACGAGCTTCGCGCTGTCGATCTGTCGGCCGTACTCCTGCGGCGTCGGCGGCGGCGGGTTCATGGTCGTCTGGGTCGCCGAGAGCAAGAAGCCCGTCATCATCGACTACCGCGAGACGGCCCCGGCCGCCGCAACGCCCGACATGTTCATCGAGCTGCCCGAGGGCGCGAGCCGGCGCGGCGGCGCCGCGGTCGCGGTGCCCGGCACCGTCGCGGGCCTCCTCGAGGCCCACGAGCGCTACGGCCGGATGTACCTCTTCGAGATCCTCGCCGAGGTCACGCTCCTCGGCGAGCAGGGCTTCCTCGTCGACGAGCACTACGAATCGACCGCACGCAGCGTCGCCGAGCAATTCCAAGCCGACCCCGAGCTCAAGCAGCTCTACCCGTACCTGTGGCGCGAGCTGCTGCTCGAGGGCAACGCGAAGGTGGGCGATCGGATCTTCAATCCGCGACAGGCCGAGCTCATCAAACGCATCGGCCGCCGCGGCACGCGCGAGTTCTACCGAGGCCCCGTCGCCGAGGCGATCGCGGCGGCCGTGCAGGACGCCGGCGGCGTCATCACGATCGAAGACCTCGCCGACTACCGCGGGTCGATCGCCGAGCCGATCCACACCCACGTCGCTGGTGTGGACGTGTGGACCATGCCGCCACCCTCCTCGGGCGGCATCGCGCTTGCGCAGATCGTCCAGCTCATGGACCGCCTCGCATCGAGATCGCTCTGGGCCGAGGTCGGCGACACCGCCTGGACCCACGCGCTGGCCGAGACCTTCCGCCACGCCTTCGCGGATCGAAGCCGGCACCTGGGCGACCCGCGCTTCACCCCCGTTCCGACCGACCAGCTCCTCGACACCGCGTCGCTCGAACAGCTCGCAAGCCGCATCAAGAGCGACTCGGTCATGCCAATGGGCGATGTCGGCACGCGCATCGAGGGCCCCGACACATCCATCCCCACCGACGGTGGCACGAGCCACATCAGCGTCGTCGACCGCTTCGGCAACGCCGTCGCGTGCACGGAAACGATCAACCTCGCCTTTGGCAGCTTTGTCGCCGTCGAAGAGTTCGGCTTTCTGCTCAACAACGAGATGGACGACTTCACCGCCCGCCCGGGCGAGCCTAACGCCTTCGGGCTCGTGCAATCGGCGCGCAACGCGCCCGAGCCCGGCAAGCGGCCGCTCAGCAGCATGACGCCGACGATCGTCACGCGCGACAGCGAGGTCATCGCGGTGGTCGGCGCATCCGGCGGGCCGCGGATCATCACGTCGGTCGCGCAGGTCCTGCTGCGCGTGCTCGATGGTCAGGCGGTCGACCGCGCGGTCGCCGCCGAGCGCATCCACCACCAGTTCCAGCCCGACCGTCTCGAGGTCGAGGCGGACGATGCCGCCCTGCATGAAGCACTCGCGAGGCTCGGGCACACGGTCAAGTCGCCGGTGGATCGCACGGGCGTGGTGCAAGCGATCGCACGCGTCCGCGACGGGCTCACGGGCTCGGCCGACCCGCGCAAGGGCGGCAGCGCCGAGTTCGTCCCCGCCAGCGAGAGCGCCGACGTGCCCCAGCGCCCCCGCCGTCGCACACGCGGCCGCTAAGACGGACCGCCCAAGGCCGGCTCCGACGCGCCGCGCGGAGCGCCGAGCGGGGGAGCCTTGCGTTCAGGGCGTTCAGGGCGATCGAGGCGATCACACGCAAGCGATCAAAACAAGACA
>CAYQAD010000007.1:21350-27156 GCA_964415125.1 uncultured Phycisphaeraceae bacterium
CCGCCCGCGGACGGTCTCGAAGCGCCGAGTCGAGCGGCTGAACCTTGCGATCAACGCGGCGAACAGAAGCGGCCATCGAGGCACGCAATCAAAAAAAGACACGCCCCGCACTTTCGCGCGGGGCGTGTGGAATCACATGGGATTCGACGTCGGCCTTAGCGGCGGCGACGCGAAACGCCGAGCAGCGAGGCGCCGGCGAGGACAGCGATCGAGCCCGGGGTCGGGACGATCCAGATGCCCCGGCCACGCACGCCGGTGGCGAGCGTCGAGAGGCCCGTGCCGTCGAGGTTCACGCGCTGCAGGAGCTCGGTGTTGCGATCGTTGAACACGAGCGTGTCAGTGAACGGGTCGTACTTGATCTCCTGGGGCTTGCCCAGGTTGTCGACGATGCGGGTGATCGAGTCAAACTCGCCCGCGCCATCTACGGTGATCTTGTAGATGCCGCCCGCGACACCCTCGCTCGGGCGCTCGCCCGCGGTGATGTAGAGGTTGCCATCGGAGTCCGACGCGATGCCGAGCACGTCGCGGAGCACGACGTCGCCGATCTGGCTCGAGACGGTCGGGTCGGAGAAATCGACCCAGAGGTTGTTGAAGTCGTTGACGTCGGTCAGCGCCGCGTTGCTGTCGAGCGTCATTCGGTGCAGGCCGGAGTTCGGGCGATCGGGGACGTCGCCGCCGAGGTTCTGGCCCGAGTTCACGCCGACGACGAAGAAGGTGTCGGCGTCCTGGGGGCGCTGGACCATGTAGGTGCCGTCGCGGAAGGTGTCGGTCGGGCCCTGGGGGGTGGGCTCGGCGTAGACGGTGGTGGTCGCGCCGGAGAAGTCGCTGGCGAGGATGCCGTCGAAGCGGGGCATCAGGTCGCTGGCCGAGCCGGTGTTCTGGATGCTGATCAGGTTGTCCGACGCGGCGTGGTAGCCGAGGCCGAGCGTGCCCTGGAGGTTCGAGGTGTCCGTCGGATCGACGATCACGCTCGAGGAGGGCGTGCCGAACAGATCGGTGATCTCCACGATGCGGGAGGTCGACCCACCCGCGGGCTCCTCGATGCGGCCGAACGAGACGTACCACGACGAGCCGACCGGGATGATGTCGCCGATCGAGATGTCAGCACCGTCGAACGAGGTGCCGTAGTTCACGAGCGTCGACCGGTTCAGGCCCGCGTCGAGGAACTCGACGAGGTTGTCGCCGCCGCCGGCTGCCTCCTGGGTGAACACGATGCCGTACTGGGCCGACGCCGTGGCCGCCATGCCGGCAACCGCGATGATTCCAAAGACCTTCTTCATTCTCTATCCCCTTCTCGCTCTCGCGCACAGGGCTGTCGAGCCGGCGGATCGCCCACGAGTGGCCGCAACAACACGGCGGCTATGGCAAAGCCAAACCGGCTCGGTTCTGTCTCACTACTATTCACCACGAAACCAGTTAGTGTTTACTAAAACGCCAATCGAATCGCGACCTTTTTGAACAATTCCCTCAACGTCCAGCCGCAATCGGGGGGCGAAGCGGGCCCGTTTCCGTGGTGATACGCCCAAATGGGCGACGAATCGCCGGCTCGCTGCCGACTCGGCCGCACGGGTGGCCCGCGCCCGCCCGCCCGCCTGCGAATGATCCGCCCGCATGACGCCCGCCCACGACACCGCCGACACGTCGCTCGCCATCCACCCGGGCCGAGCGTGGCGGGCGAGCAGCGCGATCGGCGCCCACACCGTCATCGACACCTTCTCCTTTGTGCTCATCGCGTTGATGCCCGTCTTCGCGACCCGGCTCGATCTCTCGGACAAGCAAGCGGCCTTGCTGCTCGGCGTCGGCTCGGTGACCTCGGGCGTGATCCAGCCGATCGTCGCGTGGGCCAGCGATCGGCTCAACACCCGCTCGCTCGGCACCATCGCGATGGTCATCGCGGTCGTCTGCATCGGGCTCATGGGCCACGCCCGCAGCTTCGGCGAGCTGCTCACGCTCCAGGCACTGGGGGCGATGGGCGTCGGCGCGTTCCACCCGCCCGCGGCGGCGGCGGTCGGCGCGCTCGCGGGCTCGCGCCGCACGCTCGGCATGAGCATCTTCTTCCTCGCCGGCATGATCGGGGGCATGACGGGCAACTTCCTCAGCCCCAAGTACGCCGACGCGTTCGGCGTGCAGGCGCTGGTCTGGCTCATTGTCCCCGGGCTGCTCGTCACCGCCCTCCTGGCGCTGGCGATCCACCCGGTCAGCCACCGCGCCCACGACGCCCACGAGACCCACGCCAGCCTGACCGCCGACGACCGCCGCGAACGCTGGCAGGTCGTCTGGATCCTCTACGCGGGCAACGTCATCCGCTTCACCGTCAACATGGCGCTGGTCTACCTCATCATCGCGTGGAGCCGGCGCTTCGTGCTCGCCGGCACCGACGCCACGTCCCTCAATCCCGAGCTCGCGCTCCAGGCCAGCCAGCTCAACGGCCCGCTCCAGGCGTCCATGCAGGTCGGCATGGGCGGCGCGGGGCTCGTCGCGGGGCTCGTGCTCCGCCCCGCCTTCGAGAAGCGTGCGCTCTTCCTACTCCCGATGCTCGGGGCCGCCGCGATCGTCCTGATTCCCTACGCCGAGCGTGCGAGCTTCATCGACACCCTCGATACCGCCACGCTCGGCCGCGGCGCCGAAACCCTTGTCTTCGCCCTCTGCGTGCTCGCGGGCGTGGGCTTCGGCGGGCTCGTGCCCGTGACCATGGCGATCGCCCAACGCATGCTTCCGCACCGCACCAGCCTTGCCAGCGGCCTCATGCTCGGCGGCGCGTGGTGCTTTGCCGCGGTCGGGCCCACGATCGCCGAGCGATTGCACCACGCCCTCGGGCTCGAGCGTGCCTTCCTCGTCACCGCCGCCGCGCTCGCCGCCGCCGGGATCATCGCGATCGCCCTGCCCTCACGCGTGCTCAGCCGCCTCGCCCACGCCTAACCCGCAACTCGCCCGCACCCCGCCGGCACCTCAGCCGCCCGACGCGGGTCCGATAGTCGGCGTTGCGAGCCGTGCCGCGTCGGCCTCGCCAGCGCCACGCGCGTGTGACCCGCGCACCGGGGGTTGCGCTGTGGTGACCCCGTTGCAGCCCGATCGAGCCGTATCTTGCGTCAGTGATCCGCACCGTTCTCATCCTGCTCTGCGCGGTCGTGTCCGCGACCGCGTCGGCCGCGCCCGCCGTCGCGCCGGTCTTCGCGCCCACTCGGCTCGCGACGGACGCCTTCCACGTGCGGTCGATCGACGCCAACGCGACCCTCACCGCGGAAGCCGTGGCGCTCGAGCTCCGACTCCGCCTGCACAACACCCAGCCCGTCGCCGTCACCAGCGACCTCATCGTGCCGGTCGCGCCCGCACTCATGCCGCTCGGCGTTGAGATCGACGGCGTCCGCGCCAGCGCCGACCACGTCTCGCCCAACGACGCCATGCCGATCCTCGAGGACGCCGTCCGCGCCTCGGGCGACGCCGGTGTGCTCGCGTTCGCGGGCGCGTCGCTGCTGGTCGTGCCCGACGTGTCGCTCGCCCCCGGCGCGAGCGCCACAATCACTCTCGCGCTCATGGGCCCGCCGCCGAGCGACGCGCGACTCCGCATCGTCCGCGGCGCCGCGATCGAGCGATCGGGCCCGAAGTGGACGATCACCGCTACGCCCGGCCTGGGCGTGCTGGGCGTCTACTCCCCGACCCACGCGATCCGGCCCTGCCAGCGTGCCGCGGCCGTAGGCCGTGTCGGGCCCGTCGTCATCGAGACCGAGGAGCCCGGCTGCGTCGAACTCGTCGCGCTCACCGCGCCCGCCGGCGACGAGTCGGCCGACCTGGGCGCGACGATCATGCTGCACCCAGATCCGACCGTCGGTGCCGGCGAGGGCGGCTACTTCCTGCTCGTCGCCGAGCCCCGCCACATGGATTCGCTCTGCGGCGACCCGCGCCCCCGCGAGGTCACACTCGTTATCGACCGCTCCGCGAGCGTGCGCGGCGAGACCCTCGACCGCGTGAAAGAAGCGGCCCTCGGCTTGCTCGCACGCCTGCACCCGAGCGAGTCGCTCAACGTCATCGACTTCGCCGAGCAGCCGCGCAGGCTCTGGCCCGAGCCCATGCCCGCCTCGCCGGAGCGCACCGCCGAGGCCGCGGGCCACATCCTCTCGCTGACCTCGGGCGGGCGGGCGACCGCCGCACCCGCGCTGGTCGACGCGCTCGCCCAGCCCGCGCGCGACAACAGCCTCGGCATCGTCGTGCTCATCACCGACGGCGTCGCGGTCCGGCGCGCCGGAGGAGAGTCCGGCTTCATCGAGGCGATCCGCCAGGCCAACACCGCCGCACGCCGCATCTTCCCCGTCGGCATCGGCGATGAGATCAACGCGCCGCTGCTCGACACCATCGCCACCGCCACAGGCGGCACGTCCGCCTTCGTGCTCCCCTCCGAGGCGATCGGCAGCACGCTCGACCGCCTCATGGCAACGCTCGACGGCCCGGTGCTCTCCCGCCCCTCGGTGCACGTCCGCCAGGGCGCCATCGCCGAGATCGAGCCCGCGCACGTCAAGGATGTCTTCGCCGGTCAGCGCCTCGTCCTGGCCGGGCAGTACACACGCGACGACCCGATCAGCATCGAGCTCTCCGGCGACTTCCTGGGCGAGCCGCGGACCTGGCACATCACCGCTCAGCCGAGCGCCTCGACCGAGCCGAGCATCGCCGCCGCGCGCGTGTGGGCCACGCGCCGAGCCGCGACGCTCATCGAGCAGGCACGCGCTTGCGGTGCGTCTGGCGCCGGCGTGCAGACGGTCAGCCGGCGCGAGGCTCAGACCGCGTGCGCCGCCGGGGCCGCCGAGGCGATGGTCCGCCTCGGCACCGACTTCGGCGTGCTCACCGAGTACACCGCCGCCCTCGCCGAGAACAGCACGCCCTGGGAGCACGCCCAAGACGACGTCGAGCGCCTGCTCGTCCATCGCGCGCTCCGCACCCGCCGAGGCATCGCCGGCGTCACCCAGGCGCGCAATCTCGAGCATTGCCGACACGCCCAGCACGCCCGCGTCATCAGCCACTACACCACCGAAGACCTCGAGCCCGTGCGCGTCACCTCCGTGCTCGCGCTGGGCGAGGGCGTCGTCTGGCGTCGCGTCGGGTCCTGGGGCGTCCGCTGGATCGATGGCAGCCTGCTCGGGCGCGAGCGGCTCGATCCGCACACGATCGTGCCCTTCGGCTCCGAGGCCCACATGGCCCTCGCCCAGCGCCTCGCCGAGCAGGGCCGGGTCGGCATCCTCGCCCTCGCCGGCGATATCTACCTCGACGTCGACGGCACCCGCGTGCTCGTTCGAGGGCGTCCCGGCGGCTGATCCGTTACATTACCCGGTGTCAGCAAAGCCCCTTTCGCACCCGCGCCGCTCGCCCACGTCGATGTGACGACGCCGAGCAGAACGCTTCCCGAGGAGTCTCCCGTGGCCATTGGACGTGTGCTGGTCGTCGAGGACGATGAGGCAATCCGCCGCGGCGTCTGCGACGCGCTCGAGCTCTCGGGCTACGACACCGCCGACGCGCCCGACGGCGAACGGGGCGCCGAGATGGCCCTCGCCGGCGGCTTCGACCTCGTGCTCCTCGACCTGATGATGCCCAAGAAGGACGGGCTCACCGTCCTCAAAGAGATCCGCAGCGCCCACCCGGGCATGCCCGTGATCGTCATCACCGCCAAGGGCGAGAGCGAGGACCGCGTCCGCGGGCTGCGTCTCGGTGCCGACGATTACGTCGTCAAGCCCTTCGGCGTCGACGAGCTCATCGCCCGCGTCGAGGCCGTGCTCCGCCGATCCGCCGAGCGGCCCCGCGGCGTGAAGAACATCGACGT
>CAYQAD010000008.1:0-19453 GCA_964415125.1 uncultured Phycisphaeraceae bacterium
CGGAACCAGGCGACATCGGGCAGCGACATCTGGCTGGGCCCGTCGGAGGCGAGCGTGATGCCCGCGTGCGAGCCGACGATCTTGATGTTCGCGCCGGAGTTGATCGCCATCTCGAGCTGGTCGTAGGCGCGGGTCACGAACTTCGCGAAGGTCGAGCAGAAGGGGATCTTGCCGGCCGCGGACATCCCCGCGCCGACCGAGACCATGTTCTGCTCGGCGATCTTGCACTCGACGAAGCGGGGCGCGAGGGCCGCGTCCTTGTGGACGGTCTCGGCAAAGGTCGAGTTCGAGACGTCCGCGTCGAGCACGACGATGCGGTTGGTCTGGTGGCCCATGGCGCGGAGGGCGATGCCGTAGGCCTTGCGGGTCGCGAGCTTGCCCGCGTGCAGCACACTCTCCATGTCGAGCGCCTTCATCGTGTCGGCAAACGGGGGCAGCTCGCCCATCGACATGTCCTGCGCCTCGGCCGCGGGGGGCGGCTCGATCTCGAAGTGGTCGCTCGAGTCCAGCGAGGTCGAGAGCTCGCGCAGGCGCTCGTCGAGCTCGGCCAGCGCCCGCTCGAGCGCCTCGCCCGCGGGGGGCTTGCCGTGCCAGCCGCCGCCCTGGATCGACGGGCAGCCCCAGCCCTTGACGGTCTTGGCGACGATCGCCATCGGGGCGTTCTTGTCGTCGGCGGCGCGGGCGCGGAAGGTGTCCAGCGCGCTCTTGATCTCGGCGGGCGCGTGCCCGTCGATGGTCATGACGTGCATGCCGGCGGCCTCGAGCTTCGCCGCGGTGCGCTCGGCGGACTGCTGCTCGCTGACGCGGTCGGCCTGGCCGTACTGGTTCGCGTTGACCAGCGTCAGCACGTTGTTGAGCTTGTGGTCCATGATGAAGTCGATCGCCTCGGCGATCTGACCCTCGCGGAACTCGCCGTCGCCGACGATGCAATAGATGAGCTTGTCGATGCCGTCGATGCGGGCCGCCTTGCCCAGCCCCGCCGCGACAGAGAGGCCCTGGCCGAGCGAGCCGGTCGCCGCGTCAAAGAGCGGCATGCCCTCGATCGGGTTGGGGTGCCCATCGAGCACGCTGTCGGCGGCGCGGAGGGTGGAGAGGTCGTCGAGCGTGAGGCGGCGGCGGTCCTCGTTCGAGCCCCCGGGCGGGGTGCCGACCATCATGCCGAGCTTGGCAGCCGCGGCGTAGACGATCGGCACCGCGTGCCCCTCGGAGAGCACGAGGCGGTCGGAGGTGGGGTAATCCGGGTAGTCCGGGCTCCAACGCATGGCGCTGAACATGAGCGTCGTGACGATGTGCCCCAGGCTGAGGGCGGTCGTGGGGTGCCCGGCACCGGCGGCGGAGGTCATCTGGAGGGAGAGGCGGTCGAGCTCGATGGCCTGGGCGTGGACGACGGCTTCGAATGACATGGGCATTTCCTGTCGGTTGGCACGGCCGACGGAAGATGCTCCGCCGACCGGGAGTGTGCAAGACCTGCGCGACCGCGCCCGCCCTGCGGGGCAAGGGGCCCAGAAGGTGCTTCGGCGGGGATCAGTCCCGGAGTATCTGCTACTGTCTGGGGCTTGACAAGGCAGGCCGGCGGACAACGCTCGCCTTCGGCATGAGTTCGTGACCCAAGCCCCCCGGTGGGGCCGGACACGGGCTCGGCGCAGCCCGGTGCCAGCCTTGGGTTTTCTTCTCTTTCGGAGAGTCTGCTATGAACGTCGTCTGCGATCGTGCCGCGCTTCTCGACGCGATCAACCTGGTCAGCGGCGTGGTTGCCAGCCGCAGCCCGCGTCCCCAGCTCACCTGCGTGAAACTCGCCGCGACCCAGTCCGACGGCGTGGGAGAGCTCGTCCTCGCCGCCACCGACGCCGAGATCGCCCTGCACATCACCGTGCCGCAGGTCCAGGTCCGCGAGCCGGGCGAGGCGCTCATCCCCGCCGACAAGCTCAAGCAGATCATCTCCGCCGAGGACAACGAGGCGACCCTCACCCTCGAGACCGACGGCGAGACGTGCCACATCAAGGGCGTGGACGCCCACTTCAAGGTATATGGCTACCCGCCCGGCGAGTTCCCGCCCGTGCCCGACTTCCAGGCCGCGTCCACCGGCGCGGGCGGCGGCCCGCCCGCCAAGAGCGTCTTCTCCGCCGAGGCTGGCACGCTCAACCTGCTCGTCGACCGCACGCTCTTCGCTACAGCGCGCGAGAACAGCCGATACGCGATCAACGGCGTGCTCATGAAGCGCGACGGGCGCAAAGTCGAGATGGTCGCGACCGACGGCCGGCGCCTCGCGCTCTGCAAGGCCCAACTCGCTGCAAGCGAAAAGGACGGCGACCCGGCCTCCTGCATCATCCCCAACAAGGCGCTCACGCTGCTGAGCCGACTGCTCGGCAGCAACAACGAGCCCGTGCACGTCGCGATCACCGACTCGCAGGCGCTCTTCAACATCGGCGCGCAAGAGCCCTCCGCGACCGGCCGGGCCACGCTCTCGACCAACCTCGTCGACGGCAACTTCCCGCCCTACGAGGACGTCATCCCCCGCGACCAGGACAAGAAGATCACCTTCGACCGCGACGTGCTCTTCTCGGGCGTGAAGCGCGCGGCGCTGCTGACCAACGAGGAGTCGCGCGGGGTGCGCCTCGCCTTCGACGGCAAGGGCAAGCGCGTCGAGCTGACGAGCCGGGCGCCCGAGATGGGCGAGGCCCAGATCACGCTCGATGTCTCCGAGTACGACGGCGACGACGTGGAGATCGGCTTCAACCCCGGCTTCATCCTCGAAGCGCTGCGCGTCATCCCCGACACGCAGGTGCTCATGGAGCTCAAGGCGTCGAACAAGCCGGGCCTGATCCGCTCGGGGCAGGACTTCACTTACGTGGTGATGCCTGTCAGCCTGACGTAAACAGACTTCGCCGCGAGCGGTCGATTCGGCCTGCGCGCGTTCCGTTGCGACCCTTCACCCGGCGCCAGACTCGGCGGGCGATCAGCCTGCGCGGGCGGGCTCGATCTCGCGGGGCGGATCGGTATCGCGTGTCGGGCGTACGTGGCGGTGGGTGCGCTCGCCGTGGTCGGGGCTTGGGATGTGCAGCACGGTGTCGGTGCGTCGGCCCTCGCTTGGGCCGGGACGGCTGCGGCCGGCGTGGCGGCGCTCGAGCATCCACGCCGCGAGTGTCAGGCCGGGCATCACGACCAGCGCCAGCAGCGTGACGAGCGTGAGCGTCTGGACGCTGCCGATCGCCTCGGGCACGACGAGCTTCCACGCCGCGACGAGGGCGCCCAGCGCCGAGAGCGCACCGATGGTGACAAGGGTGATCCGCCGCGTGGCGCGGAAAGTCGATTCCATGTTGGCCTGCCGTCCTCTCAAGCGTGCCGACCCCGGGCCGTGCCCGGCGTGCTGGCGTGGAGTGCGGAGCAGGAGCCCACTCGATCCTCGGAACACCCGCTGCGCATCCGTGCATCAGCTCGATCGGGGTGCCGTGTTGGGCGACTGGGGGGGATTCCTGGTCCAAATTCCGTAGGCCGAGCAGGCTACACCTGCGGTGTCACAGTGGCAAGCGATCGGCGCGCTCTCCGAGGTCGCCAGCAGGCGGGATCGGTCGATTGTGGGTCTGGCGCGTCGCGGCTATCGTCGGTGCCCGTGCCCCACTTCCACCGCCTCATCTCGCTGTGTGCCCTCGCGTTGCTCGCGACCACGACGTGCGTCACGACCACGCCCGCCGCGCTGGGGCAAACCATTGGCACGAGCGAGCCGCCCGCGACGGAACCGGCCGACAGCCCGTTCGGCCCGGCGCTGGCGCGCCCCGACCTTGATGTGTACGAGGGCCGGCTGATCCGCCAGATCGAGCTGGTTCGTGAGAACGACGCGGGCGAGGTCGCTGGCACGCTCACCGATCGCGACAAGCAGCTGATGCGCAACCAGCTCCGCGCGGTCGAGGGGACCAGCTACCGCCAAGAGACCGTCACCGCCGACATCGTTCGGCTCAATCGGCTCGGGCGCTTCGCGCGCGTTGCGAGCAATGTGCAGCTGCTCGAGGACGGCTCGGTCATCCTCACCTACCGCGTGCAGGAGCAGCCGATCATCACCGACATCCAGGCGGTGGGCAACAACCAGATCTCCGACCAGGACATCGCCGACTCGATGAACATCCTCGTCGGCACGCCGGTGGACCGCCTGCAGATCGACCGCGCCGCACGCCGGATCGAGCTGCTGTACCGCGAGCGCGGGTACTACCTGGCGCGCGTGGGTATCGACGAGGAAGAGCTCGCCGAGACGGGCATCGTGCTGTTTCGCATCCGCGAGGGCAACCGCCTCAAGGTGACGGGCATCCGCTTCGAGGGCAACGCGTCGTTCAGCGACCGCGAGCTGCGGACGCAGGTGCGCACCAAGAAGGCGTGGCTGCTCGGCAAGGGGCCGCTGGACAACGACACGCTCGAGGACGACGTCGCGTCGCTCAGCCGGTGGTACCGCGACCGCGGGTACCTGGATGTGCGCATCGACCGCGAGGTGCGCGTGAGCCCGAACAACCGAGAGGCGATCGTCACGTTTCTCGTGGAGGAGGGCCCGGTCTACACGCTGCGCGAGGTCCAGGTGCTCTACGCCCCCGAGGGCAGCGACGTGCAGAGCCAGCTCCAGATCGGCGGGCTGATGGAGATCAAGCCGGGCGATGTCTATGGCATCCGCGCGGTGGAGAACTCCGTCGAGAGCATCGAGGACGCGGTCGGCAAGCTGGGCTATCCGGACGTGCGCGTTCGGGCCGAACGGCTGCGCGACGAGATCGACCCGCTGGTCGACATGGTCGTCATCATCACGCCCGGGCGATTCGCGATGACCGGGCTGCCCGTGATCACGGGCAACACGCTGACCAAGAGCAAGATCCCGCAGCGCGAGATCTACTTCCAGTCCGACCGCCCGCTGGACGTCACCGAGGTCGAGAAGGCCGAGACCCGCATCACCAACACGCGGCTGTTCGCACCGGGCTCGGTGAAGCTCACGATCCAGCCCGAGAGCCCGACCGAGCCGGGGTACCGCGATGTGCTCGTCGAGGTCGAGGAGACCAACACGGGCGCTTTCAACATCGGCGCCGCCGTCGACTCCGACGCGGGCCTGACGGGCCTGATCTCGCTCGAGCAGCGCAACTTCGACATCGCCGACTTTCCGGAGACGCCCGGCGAGATCATCCGCGGTCGGGCCTTCCGCGGCGCGGGGCAGACCTTCACGCTCAGCGCCCAGCCGGGCACGCAGGTCCAGCTCTACTCCGTGGGCTTCAGCGAGCCCCGGCTGTTCGACTCGAACTACTCGCTCTCGACCTCCGTGAGCTACCGCGACCGCGACTTCGACGAGTTCGACGAGGTGCGCTACGGCGGGCGGATCGGGCTCGGGCGGCGCTTCGGCACACGCTGGACGGGCAACCTCACGCTGCGCTTGGAAGAGATCGACCTGCGCGATGTCGAGGAGGACAGCCCCACCGACGTCTTCGCCTTCAAGGGACGCAACACGCTCGTGGGCCTGGGCATCAGCGCCCGCCGAAACACCCTCGACCGCAACATCCTGCCCACACGCGGCACACGCCTTGCGATCAGCGCCGAGCAGGTCGGCTTCGGCGGCAGCCTCGACTTCACCGACCTCTCGATCAACCACGCCCTCTACATCTCGCTCTACGAGGACTACCTCGGCCGGCACACCACGCTCAACTTCAGCACGCGCGTGGGCTACATCCCCCAAGACCGCGACGACGTGCCCGTCTACGAGCGGTACTACCTCGGCGGCAACTCGTTCCGCGGATTCGACTTCCGGACCATCAGCCCGCGCGGCGTCCGCAACGACAACGGGCAACCCTCCGACGACCCCATCGGCGGCACGTGGCTCTTCTTCCACAGCTGGGAGCTGGGCTTCCCGATCTACGACGAGCTCGTCCGCGGCGTCGTCTTCGTCGACACCGGCACCGTCACCTTCGACCCCGGGTTCGAGGACTATCGCGTCTCGGTCGGCTTCGGGCTGCGCCTGATCGTGCCCCAGCTCTCGCCCGCGCCGATCGCCCTGGACTTCGGCTTCCCCATCCTCAAGGAAGACACCGACGAGGAGCGCCTGTTCAGCTTCTCGGTCGACCTGCCCTTCTGACCCGCGGGATCCGGCGTTTGGGCCAGCCCCGTCCGCGCCGGGCGGGTTACTATGACCCAGGGCGGGGACGCGGCCGGCACCGGCTGCGCGGGATTCACCACAGACACCGCGGCGGCACGCGCGAGCCGAACACCACACTCCGGCTTCGGCACCGGCCCGCCGCACCACGGAAGGAAACTGCCATGCGTCCACTTCTGCGTTCGATCGTGAGCATCGGCGGCACGGCCGCGCTGGCCGCGGCGATGCTCGCCGGCGTTCAGACACTCACCGCCCCCGCCCAGGCGAACAACGCCGTCCGCGCCGCGTCGGGCACCGTCGCGGTGGTCGATCTCCAGACGCTGATCAACAGCCTCGAGGAGTTCAAGGCCGCGGAGGCGAAGATCCAGCCCGAGCTCCAGCGCCTCCAGCTCGAGCTCAACGCGATGAGCGAGAACCTCGACAGCGCCAAGGCCGAGTTCGACCTGATCAACAGCGAGGAGCAGCGCATCAACAAGATGCGCGAGATCCGCAAGCTCCAGGCCACGACCTCGTTCCAGCGCGACATCAACCAGACGATTATCAACTTCATGCTGGGCGACAACCTCCGCAATCTGTACAACGACGCGCTCGCGACCGTCGAGCAGATTGCGCAGCGCGAGGGCTACGAGATCGTGATCGTGGACGATCGCGCGATGACCGTGCCCAACAACATCGACGTCCGCGAGGCCGAGACGCTCATCAGCCGCAAGCGCATCCTGTACGCCGGTGACAGCATCGATATCACCCAGCGTGTGATCGACAAGATGAACACCGACTTCCGCGCCGGCAAGTGAGCGCCGCACCCACCAACGCGGCCGCCGGCACCAGCGCCACCACGACCCCGACCACCGCTGCGGAGATCGCGGCGCTGGTCGGCGGCGAGCTGCGCGGCGACCCGGCGGCCCCCGCGGGCCCGCCCGCGGGCGTTGACCAGGCCCAGCCGGGCGCGGTGACGTTTCTTCGCTCGCGAAGGTTCGCGCGGCGCTGGGCGGAGAGCAACGCCACGACCGCCATCGTCAGCGCGGACGCCGTGCCCGACGACATCGGCGACGGGCGGGCTGTCATCGTTGTGCCAAGCGCCGACCTGGCGATGGTCGCGGTGCTCTCGGCGTACGCACCAAAGTCGCCCCGGCGCACCCCGGGCGTGCACCCCACGGCACATGTGGATGAGGACGCCCACGTCGGCCAGGGCGTGCACATCGGGCCGGGCTGTGTCGTGGAGGCGGGCGCGCACATCGGCGACGGCTCCGTGCTGATCGCCAACAACCACCTCGGCGTCGACGCACGGATCGGCCGCGGGTGCACGCTGCACCCCGGCGCGGTGATCCTCGAGCGCTGCGTGATGGGCGACGCGAGCGTGCTGCACGCCGGCGCCGTGATCGGCGGCGACGGCTTCGGCTACGTGCCCGATCCTGCCACCGGCGCGCCAGCCAAGCTCCCCCACATCGGCAACGTCGAGATCGGGAGCATGGTCGAGATCGGGCCGAACACCTGCGTCGACCGCGGCAAGTTCGGCGCCACACGCATCGGCGACGCGACCAAGATCGACAACCTCGTCCAGGTCGGGCACAACGTGACGATCGGGCGCGGCTGCATCATCTGCGCGCTGACGGGCATCGCCGGCTCGGTCACGATCGGCGACGGCGTGGTCATCGGGCCGCAGGTCGGCATCGCCGACGCGCTGACCATCGGTGACCGCGCACAGCTCGGCGGGCAGTCGGGCCTCATCACCAACATGCCGAGCCACGAACGCTGGATCGGCCTGCCCGCGATGGCGGCGCACACGCAGGTGCGCAACTGGTCCGCGTCGCGCTCGCTGTGGGCGATCATGCGTGACCTCAAGCGCCTCGAGAAGAAGGGCGTGCTGCGCCTCGAGTCGCTCGAGCGCTTTCAGAAGCGCATCGAGGACCAGGAGCGCAAGCGCAAGGACATGACCAAGTGACGCGGCGAACCCTCGCGGCCGCCACATCCCACATCGAGGGCGTCGGGCTCTTCACCGCAGCCCCCGCCCGCGTCCGCTTCGCGCCCGCGGGCGCGTCCGGGATGCCGGGCATCGCGATCGCGGTGAACGGCCGCGAGGCGTTCCCCGCCACCATCGCGGCGCTGCACACCCAGCCCTTACACCCCGCGTTCGCGCAGATGCCCGCCCGCAGCACGAATCTTGCCGGCGCGAGCGGCGTGGCAGCGACCGTCGAGCACGCGATGGCTGCACTCGCGGGCCTGGGCGTGACCGACGCGGTGATCGAGATCGAGACGGGCGCGCCCGGCAACGGGGCTGCGGGCGGCCCCGTTGCCGAGCTGCCCATTCTGGACGGCTCGGCCCAGGACTTCGTCCGCGCGATCCGCTCGGCTGGCCTTGCCGAGGTGCCCGCCGATCGGGCGTCGCCGAAGCCCATCGCGCCCGAGGCGGTGGTCGAGGTGGTCGACGGGCCCGCGAGCATTCGCCTCGAGCCGGCCGAGGGCTTCTCGTGCGTCTACGAGCTGGACTATTCGGGCGTGGGACCGGTGCCGCCGATCGCGGCGCAGCGGGTCGAGTGGTCGGGCGATGCCGATCGGTTCGCGTCGGACATCGCGCCGGCGCGCACGTTCAGCCTTGCGCCCGAGGCGCAGGCGATGCAGGCGGCGGGCCTGTGCACGCATCTCACGCCGCGCGAGATGCTGGTGCTGAACCCCGCGACCGCCGACGCCCCCGCGTCGCCGATCGACAACGAGCTGCGCTTCAGCGACGAGCCCGCCCGGCACAAGCTGCTCGACCTCATCGGCGATCTGGCGCTCGCGGGCGCACCGATCCGCGGGCGTGTGGTCGCGCACCGCTCGGGCCACGCGACCACGCACGCCTTCGTGCGCGCGCTGCTGACTCGCTAGCACGCGCTGCGCGCACAGTTCGCGTGCTGCACCAAGATCACCTCGCGACCGCATCGCGGCTGTGCACCATGGCGGAGCCGACGGACGGCTGATCGTCCGCACCGCGCTGCGCCCCGCGCCCGGCATCACCTGGGCGCTGGAGCACGACCATGCATCACAACCACCATCGGCCACGCTGCGCTGCGCGCCTGCTCGCGGGCGCGACGCTCGGGCTCGCCTCGCTCGGCGTGATCGGCTGCGCGAGCACCGAGGACGTGTCGGCGCTGCGCGCCGAGACCGCGGCGCTGCGCGACACCGCCCAGTCGCAGGCGGCCCGGGCCGAGGAGATCCTCGCGGGCCTTCCGCCCCAGCATCCGGCGCGGGCGAGCGCCGAGGCGATGCTCGCGGCGGCACGGGCCCGGGAATCGCTCGCTGCCGCGGCCACGGCCCAGCTCGACGCGGCCCTGGCCGAGACGGGCGAGGGCACGCCCCTCCACGCGATCGGCGAGACGGTCGGCCCATGGCTGCCCGGGCCCGTGCAGGCCCCGCTGTTGCTCGGGGCGGGGCTGATCGCGGCCCTGGCGCGGGCCGCCCAGCTCAAGCGCGGGCTCGCCTCGGTCGCCCAGAGCATCGAGGTCGCGAGCCAAGAGGACGAAACACTCCGCATGCGGCTCAAGGCGCAGGCGAACACACTCCGTACAATCCAGACGGCCTCGGCGCGGCGCGTCATCGACGAGGCGGTGAAGCCCGCCGGCCGCCCGGCGGTACGACTCCCTATCTGAGCCCGCCGCGCATTCAGCCCGGCCGGCGGTGCTCGCCGACGGTTCGGCTGGCAAGAACCTGATCCAAACCCGCCCGCCAGCCGAAGCCCATACCGCATGACCTCCCCCCGCCCCACACCCACGCACCGCCGACCCGGCTTCACGCTCATCGAGCTGCTGGTGGTCATCGCGATCATCGCGCTGCTGATCGGCATCACGCTGCCCGCCCTCGGCAGCGCCCGCGACACGGCCCGCCGGGGCAAGTGCCTCGCGAACCTCCGCGGCATGGGCGTGGGCATCCAGCTCTATCTGAACCAGTCCAACGGCATCTTCCCCTCGGTGCTGCCCCTCATCGATCCGGTGGACGGCAACCAGAACGACGGCTCGCTGCTCACCGTGCTCGCCGACTTCGTCGACGTGCCCACCCCGCGGCGCAACCCGAACGACGACGACTACTTCATCGTGACCGACCCATACCTCTGCCCGTCGGACCGCTCCAGCGAGGACGCCGACGAGCAGTTCCGACCGCTGCACGAGGTCTGGGGCACGTCGTACCAGTACGTGCCCGGCGGCTTCATCCTCTTCCTCGACACCGTCGAGGCGGTGCGCCCCGCGTTCGGCGTGACCAAGGCGTACGAGGCGAGCACCTTCCCATGGCCGATGCTCGCCGACGGGACGTGGGGCACCGACGGTCCGCACTGGCATCCGCGCTCGGGCGCGCCGGGCGTCAACGGACTCTTCCTCGACGGCAGCGTCGACTGGGTCACCGATCCCGAGGACGAAGTCGGCGAAGAACTCGTCCGCGAAGCGATCCGATTCGCCGGCCGGCCGACAGGGGGCTAACGCATGGACTTCTCCACGATCCGCGATGATCTCACGCAGGGTGCCCGGTACGCGGGCGATCTGGTCTGGTCGACGCCGAGGCGCCGGGCGGTCGTTGGCGGCATCGCCGCGGCGCTCGTGGTCGCTGGTGGCGTCGGCGGGTTCATGGCGTGGCGGGCGAACCAGGTGCCCGACTTCGCGACCGCCGACCTCGATCTCGTGCTCGACTTTGCCTTCCTCGAGCCCTCGTTCAACGACCTGCCCGTCGACGAGCGAGCCCGGCTCATCGGCGATCTGGTCGGGCGGTTCGAGGGCATGAGCGGCTCGGACTCGGTGCTCATCGCCGCGTTCGCTGCCAGCGTGCAGGGCGCCGCCCGCGAGCAGATCGAGGCGAACGCCTCGCAGCTCATGATCGACATGGTCGACGTGCACGCGGCCGACTACCGCGACGTGCCGCCCGAGCAGCGCGTCGAGTACATCGAGCAGCGCGTCATCGAGATCGCGCGCACGATCAACATCATCAGCGGCCAAGACCCCACCGCGAGCGATCAGGAGATCCTCGACCGCGCCCGGCGCGACGCGAAGCGCGACCAGCAGGCGTTCCGCTCCGAGCGGTTCACGCCCGACCGCGCGGGCCGAATGTTCTCCTTCATGCACGACGGCATCGGCACCCACGCCACGGCCCACCAGCGGGCACGCCTCGGCGTGTTCATGCGCGACATGACCGCGGTGCTCCGCGGCGAGCCGCTCGACTGACCTGCAACAACACTGGTCGTGCGCGGCACGCTCAGTCGCGGCGCTCGACCTCGTAGGCAAGATCAAACCGCCCGGACACGCACTCGAGCTCTGTCAGGCGGAGGCGGCGGTCGTCGATGCGCACCACCGGCGACTCGACCAGGGGGGACTCGCCCGCAAAGACCGAGACGGCGAACCGCGTCCGCGGATCGTCGCGCCACTGCGCGGGCAGCCGGGTGGACGTCTCGATCTCGCCGAGGATCAGCGCCAGCGGCAGCCGAAGCCGACCGACGTGCAGCGCCTGGGCCGGCGCCCAGAGCCTGCCCTGCTCGTCGAGCGAGGGCTCGATCGTGAGCGTGACCACGCGGCTCCAGCCCTCGGTCGTCACGCGGACCGCCAGCTGCATGCGCCCCTCGGTGGCGCGCACACGCAGCGACGAGACCTCGTCGGGCCAGGGCGTTTCTTCTGCCTCGAGCCAGCGCGGCAGGCGCGTCTCGAGCCAGGCGTTCGCGTCGCGCTCGTAGAGCGCCGTCCGCGTGACCGTGCCGGGCGTGGCCGACGAGAGCAGGCGGCTGATCGCCTCCTCGACCGCCCGCCCCCGCTCGATGGCGGACTGGGCGGTGGCGGGCTCGGCCGCGGTGGATGAGGCGGGGCCGGGGAGGGCGGTACCGAGAGGAGCTGTGCCGGGCTCGACCCACCACGCGGGTGTCGCTTGGGCGAGCAGGGCTGCGGCTCCACCGACGAGGCAGGCGAGCGTGACGGTGCCGATCGCTGCACCGATCAGCCAGAGCCGGGCAAGACGCAGCCGTGCGCGACGACGCGCCCCGGCACCCTCGGAGTGCGTGCCGGCGGTCGTCTGCGGGGCAGGTGATTCGTCGATCGCGGGCCGCGGTGGTTCGTTGTCCGGCCGGTGCTTGAGAGGGTGCTCGGTCGCCTGCTCGGGCGGGCGGGCCGAGGGCTCGGTCGTGGCTGACGGCGGGCGGGCGGCCTTGGCGGCGCTGGGCGATGCCGACGGGGCGCGCTGGGCGGCGCGCTTGCGTCGGGTGTTTCGCTTGGCTCGCTTCGATCGTGACACGGCGGGCTGGTCCTTGCTCCGTGGCTCGCGGCGCGATCGTTGCGCCGCGGAAACAGCAACGGCCCGACCACGTGTGTGGTCGGGCCGATGGAGTGTGATGCGTTGGAGCGATCGCGGCAAGCGGCCCGACCCGAGGATCGGGGCCGACGTGCTGCGGCGCGATGTGCTTTAGCGCTTCGAGAACTGGAAGCGACGGCGGGCACCGGCCTGGCCGTACTTCTTGCGCTCGACCTCGCGGTCGTCGCGGGTGAGGTAGCCGGCCTCGCGGAGCGGACCGTCGAACTTCGGGTCGTAGTTCACGAGGGCACGCGAGATGCCCAGGAGCAGGGCGCCCGCTTGGCCGGTCGTGCCGCCGCCGTTGAGGCGGGCGACGACCTCGAGGTTGTCGAAGGTGCCGGTGAGCTTGAGGGCGGCGACGGCGTCGCTGCGATCGCGCTCGTGGGAGAAGTACTCCTCGACGGTCTTGAACTGCTTGCGCGTGATCTGGATGCGCAGGCCTGCCTTGGCATCACCCGACGCGGGGCGGATGCGGACGCGGGCGACGCTGGACTTGCGTCGGCCCAGGCCCCACCACCAGCCGTGCTTGTCGGCGGGCTGGGCGGTGCGGACGGTTGGGGCGGCGTTGGCCTCGGGCGTGTCGTCGCCCGCGGGGGCGTCGAGTGTGAGCCCGCTGCCGAGGCTGCCCAGGGTCGACCCGGACTGGGTCGTCGGATCGGTGTTGCTATCGGTGTGGTCGGTCATGTGTGGTGTTCTCTTTGGCTTCGATCGCGCGTGGCGCTGATCGAGGATGGGTCGGCCGGATCAGACTTCGAGCGGGGTGGGGTTGCACTGGGCGTGGGGGTGGTCCGCGCCGGGGTACACCTTGAGCTTGGTCAGCATGACGCGACCGAGACGGTTCTTGGGGAGCATGCGGCGAACCGCGTCCTCGACCAGCTTCTCGGGCCGACGCTCGCGGACCTGCCCGTAGGACTCGGCCTTGAGGCCGCCCGGGTACGAGCTGTACCGCATCTTGAGCTTCTGCTCGGCCTTGCGGCCTGAGAGCCCGATCTTCTTGGCGTTGGTGATAATCACGAAGTCGCCCGTGTCGACGTGCGGGGTGTACTCGGGGCGATGCTTGCCCATGAGCACCATCGCCACCTCGCTCGCGACGCGACCGAGGGCCTTGCCCTCGGCATCGACCACGTGCCACTTCTTCGGAACGTCGCCCTTGCGGGCCATGTACGTTTGACGCCTCATCATGGCTGAAACCTTCTGGCCGAAAAGGAAGCTCGGCCGCAACAAAGCCAGTCCGCCGGGTGCGAAGACGCCGACGGTGCGTAATGCTCCCCGCGGGCGAGAAGCCGAATGCTCGCCGCCTACCGGGCGGGGCGGGCCTTGCGGGGTGTTCTCCAACACCACGCGAGGCAAACTTGGAAGATCAGTCCTGCCGGGGCAGGGCCCGAAATCGGCGAATCGCCGCGTGTCACCGCGCAACGCCATCATGGCGAGCGGTTTCGAGCCGACAACCCTAGCCTCGACCATCGCCGGTTTCCACGGCCCGCGGCTCGCCCATCACGGAACCACGCCATGAACACCACCCCGCCCGAGCACCCCCACCCCACGCCGCGAGAGACCGCGCTGCACCCCAACATGCCCGATCGCCGGGCCGCGGGCGACGCGGCGGACGCCGGCCCCCGGCCCGACCCGGGCTCGGGCAGCACGGCGATCCTCGCGTGGCTGATCGGGCTGGCAGCCCTCGTCGGCGTGGTGGTCATGCAGCAGGCGCCCGCCCCACTGCCGCTGCCCGTGGGGCCTGGGGGCCAGCCGCCGGCCGCCCAGATCGCGCCGCCCGCCACGATGGTCGAGGGCATCCACAAGGGCGTCTGGCGTGTGATCTACCTCACCGAGCAGGCGACCCAACAGCCCGGCGCCACGCCCGAGCAGATCGAGCAGGCACGCGAGCAGGCGGGCGAGCTCATCGCCCAGCTCGAGCAGTTCGGCCCCGACGCGGTGGGCGAGGCGAGGCGGCTGGTGCTCCGCGCCGACGTGCTGGGCATGGGCGAGGCCGAGCCGCGCTGGCGCGGGCTCATCGCCGAGCTCGAGGCCGAGGACCCCGAGCACCCGCTCATCGCCGATATCAACACCTTCATCGCGCTCTTCGGCGATGCGCCCCCCGAGCCCGACGCGGACTTCCTCGCGCGCCACGGCTTCTTCGCGGAGCTGGCCGACCTGCACAGCGACGCCGACGCGCGCAAGGCGCTCGCCGCGCCGGAGCGCACCGTCGTGCTCGTCGCGATCTTCGGCGTGCAGTTGCTCGTGATCGTGGTGGCGGTGCTCGCGGGCTTTGTGCTGCTGCTCGTCGGCATCGTGCTCTTCGCGAGCGGGCAGCGACGCCCGCGCTTCCGCCCGCCGCTGCCCGGCGGGAGCGTGTATCTCGAGACTGCGGCCCTGTTCATCGTCTCCTTCCTCGTGCTCAAGCTCGCGCTCGACGCGATCGCGCCGATGATGCCGAGCGTCGATCCGCTCGTGCTCACGGGTGTCGCGCAGTGGCTGCTGCTGGGCGTGCTGTTCTGGCCCAAGCTCCGCGGCGCGGCGCGCCCGGCGAGCGACCTGGGCTGGGAGGCGGTGCCCCGTCCGACGCGCCTGGGCACGAAGCGGCCGTCGGTGCTCGCCGAGATCGGCGCGGGTGTCGTGGGGTACCTCGCGTGCCTGCCAATCTACATTGCGGGCGTGCTGCTCGCGCTCGTGCTCATGGCGATCTGGGGGCTCTTCGCCAGCGGCGGCACGGCCGGCGGATCGAGCGCCCCGCCGATCCCCGAGAACCCGCTCTTTGACATGGTCGCCAACGGCTCGTTCGTCGGCCTGGCGCTGGTCGTCCTGCTCGCGACCGTCTGGGCGCCGATCGTCGAGGAAACCGTCTTCCGAGGGGCGCTCTATCGCCACATGCGGGCTCGGCTCTACTGGCTGATCGCGGCACCGATCACGGCCGCGGTCTTCGGCGCGATGCACGGCTACCCGATCCCGCTGCTCATGCCCGTGATCGCGCTGGGCGTCGGCTTCGCGATGCTCCGCGAGTGGCGCGGCTCGATCATCGCGGCTGTCACCGCACACGCCATCCACAACGGCTTCGTCTTCGGCGTGCTGCTGACAGCCGTGGCGATCTTCAGCTAGTCCCCGCCCACTCGCACTCGCACTCGCACTCGCGAATCGTGCGTGCGCCCGGCCGGTACGCTGGGTTGTTATGACATCGATATCCCCCCGCCGCACGCTCCGCTTCCACACGCTCGATCAGGTCATGGGCGACGCGATGCTCGTCGGCCGGGGCCCGTATCAACGCCTCGGTACCTGGAGCCTCGGCCAGTGCTGCGACCACCTCGCCGTCACGATCGACTACAGCATCGACGGCTTCCCTTTCTCGGTGCCCCTGCCCCTCCGCATCCTCGGGCCGATGCTCAAGAAGCGGGTGCTTGATCCCGACCGAGGCTTCCCGACGGGCGTGAAGTTCCCCAAGGCGGGTCGCACGGCGCTCGAGCCCAACACGATCAGCGACGAGGAGGGGCTCGCGAAGCTCCAGGCCGGGCTCGATCGGCTCAAGGCCGAGCCGGGCCGCGCGCGCAGCCCGCTGCTGGGCTCGCTCTCGCGCGAGGAGTGGGACATGCTCCACTGCAACCACGCGGCGCTGCATCTCTCGTACCTGCTGCCCGTCGGGCGCGATGACCCCGCGTCGAACGCGACACGCCTCTGACCGCAACTCACGCGCCACCGGCTCGCGACGGGCACACAGCTAGACCGCCAGCGCACGCTCGAGCATCGCCGCGTGCTGCAAGAGCGCCGTGTCCGCGAAGGCCGGCCCGACGAGCTGCACGCCCACAGGCAGCGTCGCGCCGTCGTCATCGGCAGTGCCCGCGGGCAGACTGATCGCGGGCAGCCCCGCGAGATTCACACCGACCGTGTAGATGTCCTCGAGGTACATCGCCAGCGGATCACCGGCGTGCGCGCCGAGCTTGAAGGCGGGCCTGGGCGTGGTCGGCGAGAGGATCGCGGTGCAGCCCTGAGCGAACGCCGCGTCGTAGTCGCCCTTGATGCGTCGCCTGACCTTCAGCGCGGTGAGGTAATAGGCGTCGTGGTAGCCGCTCGAGAGCACGTGCGTCCCGAGCATGATGCGGCGCTTGACCTCGTCGCCGAAGCCCTCGCTGCGTGACATGCGGTACATCTGGTCGAGCGAGAGGTCGCCCTCGGCGCGGCGGCCGTAGCGCACGCCGTCGAATCGCGCGAGGTTCGAAGAGGCTTCCGCCGGTGCGACGATGTAGTAGGCGGCGATGCCGTGCTCGGCGTGGGGCAGCTCGATGTCGACGATCTCGGCGCCCGCCCCGGCCAGCGCCGCGATCGCACGCTCGAGCCCCTCGGCAACGCCCGGATGGTTCGCGTCGCTCCGGGCTGTCCGCGGCACGCCGATGCGCATGCGCTCGGGTGCGCGAGCGAGCTGCGCGGTGACATCGCCCACCGCGCGATCGCTGCTCGTCGCGTCGTGCGCGTCGACACCGGCCATCACCTCGTAGGCGAGTGCGCAGTCGGCGACGTTCATGCCGATCGGCCCGATCTGGTCGAGGCTCGATGCGAACGCGACGAGGCCGTACCTGCTGATCCGCCCGTAGGTCGGCTTGAAACCGACCGCGCCGCAGAACGCCGCGGGCTGGCGGATCGAGCCGCCCGTGTCCGAGCCGATCGCGATGGGCACGAGCCCCGCCGCGACGGCCGCGGCGCTGCCGCCCGACGAGCCGCCGGGCACGCGCTCGGAGTCGCGGGGGTTGCGCGTCGGCCCGAAGGCCGAGTGCTCGCAAGACGAACCCATAGCGAACTCATCGAGGTTCGCCTTGCCCACGATCACCGCACCCGCGTCGATCAGCCGCTGGACGGCCGTGGCGGTGTAGGGCGACTCGTAGTGCTCGAGCATTCGGCTGGCGCAGGTCGTCTTGCCGTAGTCCAGGCAGAGGTTGTCCTTCAGCGCGATCGGCACGCCGGCGAGCGGCCCGGGGTCGCGCCCGTCGCGCACAACCGCGTCGACCGCGCGTGCTTGCTGGAGGGCGGACTGCTCGAAGACCTCGATGAACGCGTTCAGTGAGGGGTTGCGCTGCGCAATGGTCCGGAGCGTGTCGGAGGCGATGCCCTCGGCACGCACGTCGCCGGACGCGACCGACTGGGCGATGGTCTGGGCGGCTTCGGTCATGGGATTTTGAGGGTAAGCGTGCGGACCTCACGATGGCGTACCCCGCATCGGGGCGTCGAGAAAATCTCGCAGATTTTGCGTGGGTAGAAGCTGCCATCTCGTATGTCTTATGGGGGGACCAACGTTCCCTCGCAGGCAGTTCATGCCAGCCAATCGGCTCGGCACCACAGCATCGTGCCGGGCGGAGCCACACTGCTCGCCCGCCCCACACATCGATCCCGCAACGCGTCCACCCGCACGTCGTGCACCCACACGAAACCCCCGCACCGACACGCGGGTGGGACGCCGCATGCCCCGAGACAGCTCGGGCGATCGACCCGCACCAATCGACACATCAGGAGAAGCACCCACACCGGATGCCAGAAACCCGCCGGAATCAGCTTTCCCACCTCCCCCGAGAAAGGTTGAGACCCCCATGAGCCAACACAAGAAGAAGATCGCGCAGGTCCACGACCCCTACGCCGCCATCACCGCCCACCACTGGAGCAAGGCGCTGCTCTTTGCGGGCAAGGCGCGCAAGAAAATTCGCTGGGCGATCGTGGAGCACATGCAGCAGCTCCAGGAGAGCCTTGGTCGGCACCCGTACTTCGCGGGCATCGACCTCGCGGTGGTCGCGGACCGTGTCGAATCGGTCGTGCTGGGCCAGCTCGACAGCGGCACGGGCAAGATCTGGCGCAGCGCGGAGAAGGTCCCGTACTCGTCGCGTCACGTCGAGCAGCACATCCGCGGCCTGTTCTTTCGCTGTGCCCGCGATGTGCGCCGCCTGCACCGGCACGCGAAGCGCGTGGACTCCACCGAGGTCGTCCTCGACCGGCTCGAGGCCGCCAGCGCGACCCGCGGCTTCGACTTCCAGCAGGACGTTGCGGACCTCTTCAGGCGAGCGAACCTCTCGCCACAGGAGATCGACATCGTCCGCTGGCGGTGCATCGAGAAGATGAGCTACGCGGAGATCGCCGACCGAACCGGTCACACGATCGACAAGCTCAAGACAACCGTGAAGCACGCCAAGGCACTGCTGCGGCAGGCTCGCAATGAGAACGACGGGCTCGCGTAGCTCGCGCAACATCACACACTCGAGTTGGCCCGAGAAATCGGGCCAGCTCTCTTGTCGTTTTTGGGTCAGTACCGAGAGAGAGAAACGAAAGGATCATCAAAATGATGCCCTCAGGAACCAACGTCGTGCAGCGACTCACGGCCGCGCTCACCGAGAATAGCCCCGCACCCGGTGCCCTCGACGTCGATGACAACACGGTCGACGCCTATCTCGATGGCGAGCTCGACGATGACGAATGCCTCGCGTTCGAGGCGCTGCTGCTCGAGCGCGACGATGCGATCGCCGACACCATCGACGAGATCATCGAGCAGAGCACACTGATCACGCGGGACGACACCGAAGCCATCCTCGCGATGTACGCGGCGGTCGATCCGCTCGAGATCGTCCAGGGCCTCGCCGAAACCGCGGCCGCGGCGCTCGACGTCGCTCTCCCACTTCCCGATCGCCAACGGTCCGCCGACGCGGGCTGCCCGGCCTAGCACCCGGCAGACCAACGCCCCCGCGGTGTGAGGCTGGGCCGGACGAATCCGACACTCGGCGACCACCGAGACGGATTTGCCCGGTCCAGCCGAATATCGGTTGCAAGAGCCTTCTCCCGCTCAGAGCACCTTGGGCACGCGGATGTACTCGTCGTGCATCGCCGGCGCGATCCGCTCGAGCGCCTTGCGCGGCAGGGCCTCAGCCGGCACGTCGTCGCCGAGACGATTCACCGTGTCGTCCGGACGGGCCATGGGCTCGACGCCCTCGGTGTCGACCTCGCGCAGCGTCTCCATGTGCCCCAGCACGCGGGCGAGCTGCGTGCGCGAACGCTCGATCTGCTCGTCGCTCAGCTCGAGCTTGGAGAGCA
>CAYQAD010000008.1:19553-27115 GCA_964415125.1 uncultured Phycisphaeraceae bacterium
CAACGACGCGGTCGAGCACGCGCTTGGCGATCGCGCCGATGATGAGGATCACGACCAGCGACACAACAACGCCCGTGATGCGCAGCCACATCGGCGTGCCGATCGCGTCTTTGCTCAGTGCGCCCTCGATCTGGGAACCGATCACCACCGCCACCGCGGTCCGCGGGAGCATGCCCACGGCCGTGCCGACCACGTACGACAGCAACCCGACGCCCGAGGTCGACAGGACCAGGTTCGTCAGTGCGAAGGGGCTGTTGGGCGGGATGCGCAGCAGCGTGACGATCGCCAGCGAGCGCGCGGTGCCGTGCCGAACGAGCGCATCGCGCACGATCGCGAGCTTTGGATGCCGACGGATCTCCGCGTCGATCCGCCCCGCCGAGACGCGCCGGGCGACGAGCCAGCCGACCAGCGACGCGCCGACGAAGCCCGCGAGGGCTGCGGGCACGCCCATGGTCACGCCGAACGCATAGCCCGCGAGGATCGCCTGGGCGTAGGTGGGCAGCAGTCCGAGCCCGGCGGAGATCGTGAAGGCCGCGATGTAGATGACTAGGCCCATGGTCTGGTGCTGGTTGAGGAAATCGCTCACGGGCCCGAGGCGGGCGAGCAGCAGGAAGCCGCCGGCTGCGGGCAGAAACGCCCACAGCACGCCCAGCACACCGGCCGGCCCGAGCCGCTTGGCGATCGCGCCGGCCGAGTCGTCGACGGGCGTCGTCGCGTGGGTGGGGCTGGCGTGATGGTCTGCCTGTTGGTTCGGCTGTTGGTTCGGCTGGTCGTCTACGTGCATGGCGGGCAAGGGTAGCGGGCGGCGTGGTCTACCATCGCCTCGATCGGTATCGGTCCGGCAGCGACGGAACGCTGCGACGGATGACCACAGACGCCGGCCCGCGCGAGAGTGCGGGCGCAGGAGATTGCCCATGCTTCCCAAGCCGCCCCCGCGGGAGCCTTCGCTCGGCTTCCTCTTCCTCCCCCCCTACCGCGTGCAGGGCATCTCCATCGCCGGCGAGGCGACCGCGATCCAGATCCCCGAGCTCGACCTGTGCTTCGACATGGGGCTCTGCCCCCGCGCGATGCTCGCGAGCAAGTACGTCGCCCTGACCCACGGGCACATGGACCACGTCGGCGGGCTCGCGTACTACCTCTCCCAGCGCCGCTTCCAGGGCATGGGAACGGGCACCATCGTCTGCGACGCCCGCATCGAGGACGCCGTGCGCGGCATGCTCGACGGCTTCCACGCCCTCGAGCGCCAGCAGACCCCCTACGAGCTGATCACCCTCGAAGACGGGGCCCAGACCGAGATCAAGAACAACATGTTCCTCCGCGCCGTGCACGTGGAGCACACCTGCCCGGCGCTTGGATACTCGATCATCGAGCGACGCAGCAAGCTGCGCGACGAGTTCGTGGGCTACCCCCAGGAGAAGCTGCGCGAGCTCAAGCAGCGCGGCGAGGAGATCACGCGGACGCTCGAGATCCCCCTGATCGCGTACACCGGCGACACGGCCCCGGGCCCGCATCTGGTGCGTGACGAGATCCGCACCGCGAAGGTCGTCATCGCGGATTGCACGTTCGTCGAGCCCGACCAGCGCGACCGGGCGCGGGTGGGCATGCACATGCACATCGACGACATCGCCGAGTGGCTCCGCGTGCTCGAGTGTGAGCACCTGGTGCTGGTGCACGTCTCTCGGCGCACGCACCTGGGCGATGCGCGCAAGCGGATCGCCGAGATCGCCGGTCCCGACATGGCGGGCCGCGTGCACCTGCTGATGGACCACCGGACCAACCGCGAGCGATACGACGCGCAGGTCGCCGAGGCCGAGCGCGCCGCAACGGCGCCGTAGTTTGCATTGGGTTGCGCGGCCCGCGGTGCTCGCGGTTGCGGCCGAGGCGTGGGGTCGTAACGATTTTCGGCCGAGAAAACAAGTGCCTTCGTGCGCGTGGGCGTTGCTGATTGCAGGTCGGGTCACGCCCATTTTGCGTGCGGTTGGTTGACTCTGTTTCGATCGACAAGTACCTTTGCCGTTCCGATGCGCGTGATGACGCGCGGACGGAAGTGGAAGTGGTGGTGGGTGCCGCGGCGAGGTGTGTGCGGCGGGCACTCGGAGCACAATTCGACGCGACGGCCATCGCCGATCATCAGCAAGCACGCCGGTCTTGACCGATTGGCTCGACCGATTCGCTTGGTGCTCGATTGAGTGGTCCGTGGCTCTGCGCAGCGCCCCGACTTTGTGCGGGCGAGAACACGGTGGGACATGGGCGACTCCGATCAAACACTCTGGAACGGCATGCTCACCGAGCTCCGGTCGCATCACGCGACCATCTGCCGCCAGTGGTTTGATCAGATCCAGCCCGTTGCCGTCGAGCGGGGCACGCTGCACCTGCGAACACAATCGGTAGTGCACCGCGACTATCTCCGACGCCACTGCTTGGACTCGTTCAACGACGCGGCCCGCACGCTCACCGGCACGCTGCTGAGCGTTCGGTTCCTGGGGCCCGAGGACGAGCCCGAGGCGTCGGCGGATCGAGCCGAAGCGACCGCGAGCAAGCCCGGCAACGACCGCCCGGGCGTCGGCCGCCGGGCGACACGCATCCCCAAGCCCGCCAGCGCCGAGTCGGCCCAGCCGGGCCGGGACGCCAGCCCCACCCAGACACCACAGCCCGCCGAGCCGGGTCAGCCCGGCCGGGCCGAGGGCCCGCACGACGGCGCAGACCACATCGACGGGCTCAGCGACGGGCACGGGGCGGGTCAGAACGGCACGGCCGATCCGCGCCTCCGCGAGCCCAAGCGCATCACCATCCCCAGCGGTTCCAGCCCGGGCGCGGGCCACGACGACGGGTTCATTCTGAATCCCGACTGCTCGTTCGACACCTTTGTGAAGGGCCCGCAGAACCGCCTGGCCCACGCGGCGGCCGTGGCCGTCGCCGAGCAGCCGGGGCAGGCGTACAACCCGCTCTTTATCCACGGCGGGGTCGGGCTTGGCAAGACACACCTGTTGCAAGCCGTGTGCCTGCACATCTTCGCCCGCGAGCCCCAGGCGAACATCTACTACGTCTCGTGCGAGGCGTTCATGACCCAGTACATCGAGGCCGTGCAGGCCGGGCACATGAGCGAGTTCCGCCATCGCTTCCGCGATGTGGACGTGCTCATCGTCGACGATGTGCACTTCCTGGCGAAGGGCGAGGCGACGCAGGAGGAGTTCTTCCACACCTTCAACGCCCTCCAGAACGCCCGCAAGCAGATCGTGCTCTCCTCCGACGCCCGCCCCGAGGACATCCCGCACCTCGAGGAGCGCCTGGTCAGCCGATTCAAGTGGGGTGTGGTCACGCCGATCGAGAAGCCCGGCTTTGAGACCCGCCTCGAGATCGTCCGCCAGAAGTCGGCCCTGCACGGCTACGACATCAAGGACGACGTCGCCGAGTTCATCGCCGCCCGCGTCGACACCAACATCCGCGAGCTCGAGGGCGCGATCTCCCAGGTCATGGCCCGCTCGCGGTTCGACGAGCGGCCGGTGAGCGTCGAGCTCGCCAAGGAGGCGTTGGGCGACATCACGACCAGCGGCGCCGAGTCGGCGGTCACGCTGCCCACGATCATCGGCGTGGTGACGGACTTCTACAACGTCCGCCTGGCCGACCTGCAATCCAAGCGTCGCCAACGCTCGATCGCCCAACCCCGCCAGGTCTGCATGTGGCTCGCGCGACAGCTCACCACGCACTCGCTCGAAGAGGTCGGCGGCAGCTTCGGCGGGCGGGACCACACGACCGTCATGCACGCGGTCAAGACGGTCGACGACCGGGCCGCCCAGGACCCCGAGTTCAAAGCGGTCCTCGACACCCTGCTCGCCCGCGCCCGGCGCTCCTGAGCGAGCCGGGCGCAGCCGACAGGCGGGCCGCCCCATCCTCCAAACGGGTTGTGTTCAGATCGCGCAAACGCTTGCGGTGACGCGGTTTGTCACGCACTGGTCCGGAACACACCCGTGCCGGGAAGGACTGTGTAAAACGCGCCGGTGGACGTCGGGGGCGCTCGGCCTGCGTTGGGGTCGGTCATTTCCGCCGCTCATTCGCCTGGCGCACCCGAGCGCCCTGGCGCGCGAGCGACATCCCGGCGACATCTTCCGCACATGGGCGTGCGCCATAAGCAATTCCACGACAACAGCTTACGACATCTTTCCAGCGCCCGTCCACAGAGCGCCAGCGCATACAGACATGACGATGAGAGATGTCTTTCTATCTAGATATAGAGACCCACGCTCCCGAACCGACGAGGCACACCCCTTTGACGTCCGTTTTCCCGCACGCCGGATGTGGAAGAAACGTGCGCAAGGCGCGGGCGGGCGCTGTCACCCCTGACATCGGGGGCACCAGACGGTGGCCCGCTGGGCGAGTCGATCCGTGCTCAGCACGCCGTTGCAGCGGGTGCAGGGCAGGCCGGCCCGGCCGTAGACCCGGTGGGCGAGCTGGGCACCGCCCGGGGTGCCGGCCGCGTCGACGTAGTCGCGCAGCGTCGAGCCGCCCCGCTCGATCGCTTCGGTGAGGATCCGGCGGATCTGCGTGGCAAGCGACTCGATCTCGCCGGGCGTGAGCGTCGTCGCGGTGCGATGGGGGTCGATGCCCGCGGCGAAGCAGGCCTCGTCGGCGTAGATGTTGCCCACGCCCGCCACCGCCCGCTGGTCGAGCAGCACGGCCTTAACCGCACGCCTGGCCCCCAGGCAGGCCTCGGCGAGCGCATCGGGCGTGACGGTCAGCGCATCGGGCCCGAGGGAGGCCCACCGTTCGGCGAGGCGGGCGTGATCGGGCACGTGCCACAGGCCGCCGAAACGGCGCGGGTCGCGGAAGACAAGCCGCCAGCGTGAGCCGTCGGCCGCGGTGAGACGCCACGTTGCGTGGATGTGGTCGGTCTGCGGCAGGCGGGTGCCCTCGGCGGCGCGGCGGACCTGCCCGGTCATGCCCAGATGCACGATCACCGCGGGGCCCTGCGCCGACACCAACGCCAGCTGCTTCCCGCGCCTGTGTGCCCCAGCGAGCGTCAGCCCTTGGAGCAGGTGCGCCGAGGAGGCGCGTTTGGGGCGGTATCGCGTGCGGTTGCGTGAGAAGCCCCCCTCGGGATCGCCCGGGACCACGAGCACGTCGCGGCGGTGCAGCGTCGCGCGATCGACCGCCGCGCCGGCGACCACCTCCTCGATGCTCTGGCGGACACGCTCGACCTCGGGCAGCTCGGGCATGGCGCGCTACTTGCCCCGGCGGGCGCGGAAGAACGCACGCAGCAGGTCGCCGGCCTCGGCCGCGTGGACGTCGCCCACGAGCTCGGCCCGGTGGTTGAGCCGGCGATCGGTGACCATGCGGTACAGACTCACGCACGCGCCCATCTTCGGATCGCGAGCGCCGAAGACGACCCGGCCCACGCGGGCGTTGACGATGAGCCCCGCGCACATCGGGCAGGGCTCGAGGGTGACGACGAGCGTGCAGTCGTTGAGCCTCCAATCGCCGATCGCGGCGCACGCCTCGGTGATCGCGTCGACCTCGGCGTGCCCGGTGGGCACGCGCTGGTGCTCGCGGGTGTTGGCGGCTTCGGCGATCAGCTCGCCCGTGAGCGTGTCGTAGACCACGGCGCCGACGGGCACCTCGCCGTCGGCCCCGGCGTTGGCGGCCAGGTCGAGCGCCCGGCGCATCATGAGCAGATCGGTGCGCGTGGGCGGCGCGAGACGCACGTCGGGCGAGGCGGTGGGCGCGGGGCGCAAGATCGACCGGATGGCTCTGGTCACGCGGCGGATGAGGGTCATGCGCACCGCCCCATCACGCGCCGGGTCCGGCGTCTGGGCCCTCGGGCGTGTCGGAAACGTCGGGCGTGTCATCGCCGAAGCCGCGCGCGACCCGTTCGGCGGGAAGCACCGCGAGAAGCACCATGCCCAGCTCGAAGAGCAGGTAGAGCGGGGCGGCCAGCAGCGCCATGCTCACCGGGTCGGCCGGGGTGAGCAGGGCGCCGAGCACGGCGCAGCCCAGGGCGATGTGCCGGCGGTACTTGCCGACCGTGTGCCGCTCGATCAGCCCGGCCCAGCCCAGCAGCAGCACGACCACGGGCGTCTGGAAGGCCAGCGCGAACGCCAGGGCGAGCGTCATGACCATCCCGACGTACTCGCTCACGCGGTACTGCTGCTGCACGCCCGCGCCGCGGGTCAGCTCGCTGCCGACGATCACGGGCGACGCGTTCTCGTACCCCACGCACACGCGGCGCTGCATGAGCGCGAGGTTCACCCACTCGGCGCCGATCTCCGGCGCGGGGGGGTCGGCCTCGAGCACGGGCAACGCCGGGAAGACGATGCCCGCCGGCGGCTCGGCGACGCGCGGCTCGGCCCGCCCGATCGTCGAGCCGAACCCGATGAAGAAGAGCAGCATCACGGGCAGGAGCACGTAGTACAGAAACAGCGTGCCGCAGATCGTCAGGAGGGTGCTGAGCGGCACGAGCAGGTGCACGAACCGTCGCTCGCGGGCGTAGAGCCCGGGCGCGACGAAGCGCCAGATCTGCCAGAGCAGCCACGGGCTGCCGACGAGCACCGTCGCGATGAGCCCGACGCGCAGGTAGGCGCCGAATGTCTCGACGGGGCTGGTCGCCTGGAGCGCCGCGGGCAGGCCGCTGGCGCGGAGGGAGGCCTGGGCGGGGGCGATGATGATGTCGAGCAGCTCACGGCCGAACACAAGGCAAACGATGAGGATCGGCAGCAGGCCGAGCAGGGCGATGATCAGCCGCGTGCGCAACTCCTCGAGGTGATCGCCGAAGGACATGTGGGCGTGCGACTCGTCCTCGGGAGGCATGGGCGAATATAGGGGGCCTGGGGGCTGATACGGTGGTTTTGCGACTTTCCGCGGGTGTCCGGTGACGGGCTCGCGCGTGCGGCGCATCCGGGGAGATGCCGCGGGTCGGGTTTGGGCGCATGCGTTGCCCGGCCGGCGGGTGCCTTCGCGTGGGGGGGCTCTGGTGTGCGCTCGGGTGGCCGGGCGTGTTGTTCGGCGTCCGCTGGCGGGCGTCACCGCGGGACCGGATGAGAAGGTGCTCATGACGCGGCGGGAAGCGATGGACACCGATGGCACGAGCGCAGCCGATGGCCCGAGCCCGGGCGTGGTTCGTGCGGCGATGGCGGGCGATGCGGAGGCCCTCCGCACGCTCTGGCAGGACAACCGCCGGTGGATCGCGGCGGTCGTGCTCGCGGCCAAGCCGCGTGAGGCGGACCTCGAGGACCTCTTGCAGGACGTGGCGCTGACGATGGTCCGCCAGGTGCACACGATCGACGACGAGCGCGCGCTGCGGGGTTGGCTCCGCCAGGTCGCGCTGAACACCGCGCGGGCGGCGGGGCGTACCACGACGCGCCGCAAGGGGCTCGATCGCGCCCGGCGGCACGAGATGGCCCGCGGGCCTTCCGCGGCGAGCGACGCGGCCGTCGCGCAGCGCGACGAGGCGGATCGGCTCATGCAGCTCGCCCGCGAGCTGCCCGAGGCGTACCGCGAGTGCGTGATGCTCCGCTGCGTGCGGGGGATGAGCTACCGCGCGATCGCGGCGATCACGGGACTGGCAGAAA
>CAYQAD010000009.1:0-25192 GCA_964415125.1 uncultured Phycisphaeraceae bacterium
CGCAAGCTCGGTGAAGTGCTGGGCCTGCCCGACCAGATCGTCTGGCGACACCCCTTCCCGGGCCCCGGCCTCGCGGTCCGCGTGCTCGGCGATATCACCCGCGAGAAGCTTCGCGTGCTCCGCGACTGCGACGAGATCCTGCTCGAGGAGATTGTCGCGGCAGGCCTGTACCGCAAGACCTCGCAGGTCTTCGCGGTGCTGCTGCCCGTCTCGTCGGTCGGCGTCATGGGCGACGGGCGGACCTACGAGTCGGTCGTTGCCATCCGAGCGGTCGAGACGCAGGACTTCATGACGGCCGACTGGGCACGCATCCCGCACGAGGTGCTCGCGACGATCTCCAGCCGGATCATCAACGAGGTCCGCGGCGTCAATCGGGTCGTGTACGACATCTCCTCCAAGCCCCCCGCCACCATCGAGTGGGAGTGAGCCGAGGCTCGGAAGCCCACGCCATGCCAGAACTCACCGTCCAGACGCGCGGGCAGGGATTGCACGAATGCACGGTCGCGATACAGGCGATCGTTGAAGGCGAGTGCGATCGCCTCGGGCTCGACGCGGGCCTGGCCACGGTGTTCATCCAGCACACGTCGGCGAGCTTGACGATCCAGGAGAACGCCGATCCTTCGGCGGCACACGACCTCGAGGCCTGGCTGGATCGACTCGTGCCCGAACGCGACGCCCTGTACACCCACACCGCCGAGGGCCCCGACGACATGCCGGCCCACATCAAAGCGATCCTCACCGACGTCTCGCTCTCGATCCCGATCGTCCGCGGCCGACTCACGCTGGGAACCTGGCAGGGCATCTATGTCTGGGAGCATCGGTCGCGCCCGCACGCGCGCCGGCTCGTCGTGCACGTTACGCCGTAGGCCCTTCGCAGGCGGCCCGGTGCGGCTGCTGGGGATAGGCTCCGCGGAGCATGCCGCCGCCCACCCCCCCACCGCTGATCTCAGGCTCGCGGATTCATCTGCGCCACCCGTGCGAGGCGGATCGCCTCGCCTGGATCGCTTTGCGGACCGAGAGCCGCGACTTTCTTGAGCGATGGGAACCAAAGCGGCCCGCGAGTATCGATGGCTTCGGCTCGACCGGCTTTGACCTCTACAAGCACAATGCCGACACCGACCGCCAGCAACGCCACCTCATCGTGCGCACCGCCGACGACATCATCATCGGACACATCGGGCTCAACGAGATCACGCGCGGGCCCTTCCAGAACGCGATGGCGGGCTACTGGATCGGCGAGCGCTTCGCGCGGCAGGGCTACATGACCGAGGCGATCCGTTTACTGCTCCGGCGAGCCTTCGACCAGCTCCGCCTGCACCGCGTCGAGGCGAACATCATGCCGAGCAACGCCGCGTCGAAGGCGGTGATCGCCAAGTGCGGCTTCCGGCTCGAGGGCCTGTCGCTGCGCTACCTGCAGATCGCCGGCGTCTGGGCCGACCACGAGCGCTATGCGATCACGGCCGAAGAACGCGCGCCTTGACGAAAGTTCGGGGCGCTCTGGCCCCGGGCCGGGTGCTCCGACGCCGGGCTGGTTACGACGCGTTGAAGTACGCCGGCTCGTTGCCAGCCTTCCACTTGATGTTGCAGCCGATCGAAGGGTGTTGCTCCGCGGCCGGGGCTTCGCCCGCCGCCACCGCCTTGATCGCGGCGCGGAGATCATCGCCCGTGGCGGGCGTGCCGTGCTTCGGGCGCGTGTCGTCCATCTGACCCCGGTACGCGAGCTTTCCGGCCGCGTCGAAGACATAGAAGTCGGGCGTGCACGCCGCGTGGTAGTTCTTGGCGACCGCCTGGGTCACGTCGTAGAGATACGGAAACGTGTAGCCGGCCGAGGCGGCCTCCTCGGCCATCTTCTCGGGCGCGTCGTCGGGGTAGCTCTCGACGTCGTTGGGCATGATCGCCACGACGCCCACGCCGAGTGCCTGCGCCTCGCGTCCCAGCTCGGCAAGCTGATCGCGAAGGTGCTTGACGAACGGGCAGTGGTTGCAGATGAACGCAACGACGAGGCCCTTCTCGCCCATCACGTCCGCGAGCGTGTGGATCTTGCCCGCCGGGTCGGGCAGCGAGAAGTCCGGTGCGGCGGTGCCGAGGTCGAGCATCGTGGAAGAAACTGCTGCCATGGGTCGATCTCCAGATGCGGGGCGTCACCCCGCGGTCACCCAAGACTACCACAGCCGGCAAACGCCTTGACGCCCCAGCCACGCCGCGATACTTGTTTTCACAACAACGGCCGCGGATCGACACCAAGGCCCGCACCACCCCGCAAGGAGCACCAGGCATGTCCATCACCACCTTCTCGGCATTCGGCATCACAGCGGTCATCGCAGCAACGACCGCAGGCCTCGCGACGACGCCCGCCGCCCCCGTCCAGGCTGTCGCGATGGCATCGGCGAGCACGATGGCAGCTGAGACCTACGAGATCGACGTGACCCACTCGGCGGTGCTCTACCGCATCAAGCACCTCCAGGCGGCGTACAACTACGGCCGGTTCAACGAGATGTCCGGCACGTTCACGATCACCGATTCGACCCTCTCGCTCGATGTGACCATCAGCACCGAGTCGGTGGACTCGGCCCACGGCGGCCGGGACGACCACCTCCGCTCGCCCGATTTTTTCAACACCAAGCAGTTCCCCACCGCGACCTTCAAGAGCACCAGCGCGAGCGTGCTGACCGAGGAGAACGAGGACGGCTATCGCGTCTACGAGGTCACCGGCGACTTCACGCTCAACGGCGAGACCAAGGCCCTGACCCTCCCGGTCGTGATGACCGGCAAGGGCGCCTCGCCCCGCGGTGGAAAGGTCGCGGGCATCGAGGCGATCGTGACGATCAACCGCTCGGAGTTCGGCATCACCACCTACCCGGGCATGCTCGGTGAGGAGGTCCGCCTGATCGTGGCGCTCGAGGGCAAGCTCCAGTAACGCGCGCCGCTCGCTAGGCTTGCCGCATGGCGATACCCGTCGACACGCTGCTGTTGCTTTTCAAAGGCATCGCCCTACCCGCGCTCATCGCGGGCGGGGTGTTGCTGCTGGCTGCAAAGCCTTGGAGCAAGTACCCCGGCGACGCCCCGAGCACGGTCGCGGGGGCCGCGGCGTTCGCGTTCGCCTTCATCGTCGCCGACGTGCTGACGCGGAACTGGCTGCAGAGTGTCGGCGATCTCTGGCCCGCGTCGACCGACCGCCGCCTGGCGCACGTCGCCCTCGCGGCGTTCCTGTTCGGCGGCGCAGCCGCGTCGGACGCCACGCCCGACTGGCTGCGGATGATCCTCCGCGGCGTCGTCGCTGCGTTTGCCGTCGCGGTGCTCCTGACCTTCATGATCACAAACCAGTGGACGCCCGCGGAGGCGGCCCAATGGATCTTCGCGCTCACGCTTGCGATCGCCATCATCACGACCCTCTCGAGCGCCGCGGTGGAAGACAACGTCTCGATCCGCGTGCCAGCGGTGCTGATCGTGATGGCCGCGGGCACGGGCGCGGTGCTCAGCGCGTACGCGTCGAAGACGCTCGCCCAGATGGCCGGAGCGGTGGCCGCTGCGTTGGTGCCGTTCCTCCTGCTCGCGTGGCGACGCCGGCACAGCCCGGCGAACACCGCGGTCATCGACGCCGCCCTGCCGGTGCTCGCCGGCCTGCTCATGCTCGGGCACTTCCTGAGCCCGAATCAGCCACCAATCGCGAGCACGGTCCTTCTGGGTGTAGTGCCGCTGACGCTCTGCATCGATCGCCTGCCGAAGCTCGACACCGCCTCTCGGATGGTGCTGAACGTGGCGACGATCGTGCTGGCGGTAGTGCTTGTCGCGGCCGCGGTCGCCGTCGGGCATGTCTACGCGCCGGCCCCGCTCGAGCCCTACTACGGCTGAGCGGTTCGTCTTCCAGCCTCAATGTGGTGCATCTGATCGATCGGCCGCCATGCTTCGCCGAGGGCGTCGCCTCGCGCGGGCAAGGGCCTCGCTCGGGGCGGGATCGGCGAGCTGCCCTTCGCCTCGCCAGCATCAGAAAACGGTGCGGGAGGGATTCGAACCCTCGGTACGGCGGTATGCCGTACACCGGATTAGCAATCCGGCACCTTCAGCCTCTCGGTCACCGCACCAGCGGAGGCGAGGCGCGGGCGGCCTCACCGGGCCACCACAATAGCACCTCACGCCGCCACGCTTCCAGCCGCCCGCACACGGACCTGGCCCGGCTGCCCGTCGCGCTGGGGGGTGATGTCAAAAAATGACAGGGGCCGACGCGGCACACACACGCGTCGGCCCCCACGCAGGATGAGCCCGGGAAATCACGGTGTGGGTTAGTCGGCGCCGTCCGCGGAGCCCTCGTCGTTCTGCCCGGTGACGAGGCCTCGCAGGTAGTCGTTCTCGCGGCGGGTCGCTTCCAGATCAAACACGAGGTACTTCACGCTCAGGCGGAGGTAGTCGAGCGACTCCTGGAGCTCGCGCATCGTCTTCTTCATCTTGTCGTGGCGGTCCTTGGTCTCCGAGGCAAGCTGCTCAAGCTTCTCACGCTCGCCGGCCGGCATCTCGCCGATCTCGCCGAGGAGTTCGGTCAGCTTGTTCTGGAAATCGCGCTCGTTCATGGTGGACCTCGCTGTTCTTGTCTTTGGACTGGTCTTCGGGATGGATGCCTCCGAGGCGAGCGTGCCCCGGCGGACCCTGGACCCAAAGGCAAGGGCCGCGCCACACCGGCGGCCGAGCCGCGTGCCAACCGCGGCAGGTCCGAAAGAACCACGTTCTCGACGCGTCAGACACCGAAACACGCCCACCGAGGCCCGACGCGGGCCACGCGTGCGGGGTGCGGATTGTGCGGGGTGATGCCTGGGATCAACGCCCGTTGTGGGCGCGCATCAGCGCCTGTCGGCCCGCGTCGGGCGCACCCTCGGCAGCCTTGGCGACCGCCTCGATGCCCTCGGCCCGCTTGAGGTCGCGGACGAGCTCGCCAAGGTGCTCGTCGAGCCGCCGCCGCCACTGGCGGAACATGTCCTCCAGCTCGTGGCGGTTGAATCGGCTCAGCGGGTCCTTGAGCCGGCTCTGGGCGGCTGCCCAATCCAGAAGCGACGCCCCGGCCGGCTCGAAGCGGTACAGCTCGAGCGTCCGCCGGAGCCGGGTTGCCAGCGGGGCGAACGGGTCTTTCGCGTCGTCGGGCACCCGCGACATGAACGCCACTGGGTCGCCCCCCTCGAGCTCGTCGAGCCAGGTGCCGCCGGTCACGGCCTGCCCGGCCGTGGTCTCGCCGACGTCCGCCGCCGAGAGCGTCGCGAAGGCGGTCGAGATGGTCTTCAGGCCGCCACGATCGAAGCGAATGGTGAGCTTCTGGCAGGGCTTGCCGTCCCGGCTCTCCGACTTGGTCGTGACGACCTGCCCCACGCCCCACTCCGGCTTGCCGGTGTGCAGCACCCGATCGCCCATGGTCCATTGACGCGTCTCGGCCATCCGCGATGATCTCCAACAGGTCCCACGCCAGACGCGGGCGGAACGGGGCGAGGGCCCGGACAGTCCCAACTGGGGTCCGCCGGCCGATCGCCGTGGATACGCCCCGGGAACCCGCCCTACCATAGGCCCGGCCCGAATCCACCGGACAACACCAGAACCCTCCACCCCGAGAGCCTGACCCGGCCGGCGTGGTGGGGTTCTCGCGGAGACTGAAGACCATGATCGATGCCCTCAAGAGCGACGAGATCGCCGACAAGGTCGGCGGCAAGTTCAAGCTGACCGTGCTCATCCAGCGCCGCCTGCAAGAGCTCATGGATGGCGCACGCCCGCTCGTCGCGCGGGAAGGCCGATCCGATCTCGAGGTCGCGATCGCCGAGATTCTCGAGGACAAGATCACGCTGCGCTACGCGGACGAGTCGGCCGAAGCCGCCGAGGACGCCGACCGCGCCATGCTTCTCTGATCGCAAGCCGAGCGAGCGACACGCAGGTGACCGCGCCCTCGCCCACCTCGACCGACCTGTCCGGCCGGAACATCCTCCTGGGTGTGACCGGCGGCATCGCCGCGTACAAGACCGCCTCCCTCGTGAGCAAGCTCGCGCAGTCGGGCGCGATCGTCACGGTCGCGATGACCGAGTCGGCCACGAGATTCGTGACGCCGCTGACGTTTCAGGCCCTCTCGGCCCAGCCGGTGTATACGAGCCCGTGGGACCAGATCGACGCATTTGACCCCCAGCACATCGCGCTCGCCGACCGCATGGATCTGGCGATCGTCGCCCCGTGCACGATGGACTGTCTCGCGCGGCTTGCGCTGGGGCACACGTCCGACGCGGTGACGCTCATACTTTCGGCCGTGGATCGCGCAAAGACGCCGGTGTTACTCTCGCCCTCGATGAACGCCGTCATGTGGCGCCAGCCCGCCACCCAACGGCACATCGAGACGCTCACAGCCGATGGCTTCACGCTGATCGAGCCCGACTCGGGCTGGCAAGCCTGCCGCACCGACGGCCCCGGCCGCATGCCCGAGCCGGAGTCACTGTTCGGGCACGTCGCGAAGGCCTTGCGTTCCTGACCCGCCAGCCCGCGGCTTGCGGCGAGGAGCAGATGACGCCGGAGTGTCGGTGGCCTACGCTTGGGCCGACGGAAAATCCGCCCACGCCGGAGAGGTGGCAGAGCGGTTGAATGCGCCGGATTCGAAATCCGGTTGGGCCTCCGGGTCCACGGGGGTTCGAATCCCCCCCTCTCCGCTTCGGTACACCCAGCGCCCCTCACCACGCGTGAAGGGCGTTTTCTTGTGCCCATTCTGACTGGCCGCGGGAGTATTGGGCGGGTTGCCGCATCGACCGTCGACGATCGAGTTCAACTTCGCACACGCGACGGGCGATGCGGCGCAATCTCGCCGAGCAGGCCTTGCAGTGTTCGCCCCGCCTCCGACCCCTCGGGCACATTGGCGCACGCCACGATCGTGAGGTCCTCATGCACTTTCTGGGTGCGGCGGACATGCATCTGCTCGGATGTTCCCATCGCCGAGGACTGCCCACGCCGGGTGCGGATGACCTCACCGCGCACGGGGGGCGCGCCGCCGCGACATGCGAAGGCAAAGCCGCCGTCCGAGGTTTCGAGCAGCCACCCGACCTGGTAGACGTCGTCGCCGGGCCGTCGCCAGAGCAGCGCGGCGGTGCTTCGCGTCCGTTCGTGCACACGCCGGTTCCGCGCGGGCTTCACGAAGGGCTTGGCGGGCGGACTTCCATTGGCCGCGGATCGCATGGGATGACTCATGCCCGGCGCCTCCGAAGCGAGTTTCCAGCCCACGTTCGATTGCCTAGGCGCGTCCGAGCGCGGTCGTTGCCCGTGATCCATCGGCATGCGACCAGAACACCGTCGCTGTCCCCGCAATGGTGCTCGACACGCACCACCCGCGCTCTGCGGAGGCCACCAACGCCTCGGCCGATCGTCCGTATTGCGTTGCCATGGCACACGTCGGCATCACGATCCGCACGAAACAGCACGCCGGACGATGAGATGTTGACGAGCGAGCCCCGCGCGAGCGGGCCGCAGGCATGCTCGCTCCATGCGATCGTGTCCCCGCGCGCCTCGCGGCGCTCGGCTGCCCTTCGGCGATGCTCCATGCTCTTGGCCTTTCGTGAAGCGGGTCTGATTCGAGTGCGTTGGTCGTGGCGGCTCGTCGTGCTGGCGACGCCCTCACGCGGCGAGGCGCACGGGATCGATTCGCGTCACCGCGTCAACCGCAGCGGGATGGAACTGGAGCGCACGCTGATCGCACAACTCCGCAAGAGAATCGTCAACGGTGCGCGCGCCCGAGTACGCACGGACCGAGGTCATCGCGGCGAACGCGTCGCACGCACCGATGACAGCCGCGATTGGGGCGTGATCGAGCCCAATCCGCGCTGTCGAGTCGTCGAGCGTTTGCGACAGGTCGCCCGCGTCGAAGCGGTCGTGATGGCTGCGAACCGCATCGGCCGCCAGCGCCGGTGCGCCGCACGCGGTGAGTATTTCCGCGCCGAACCGAGCGTGCTCATTGACGAATCGGCGCTCGCCCTCCGTCAACCGCCTCGGCAGGGCCAGCACGGCCTCCGGCACGCCGAGCTTGCCGATGTCGTGGAACTCCGCGGCAAGGGCGAGCGCGTCACGATTGGCGTCGTTGATGGCAGCGCTTGCGATCGCAAGCTCGCAAAGGTCGCGCACGCGAACGCCGTGCGTGCCGACGTGCTCGAGCTGCGTGGGCCCGATCGAGGATCGCAGCCGTTCGACGAGCTGGAGCAAACGCTCTCGGGGGGTCATCTCCGGGTCTGTTTGGATGGCGCTCGCGATCTCGAGTGTCTCGGCCATGTGCCACGTGCAGACGCGGTCACGGCCGCCGTCTTTCGCGGCATACATCGCCCGATCCGCGCGCATCACCGCGTCAACGCTGAGCTGATCCGTCGGGAGCACGTCCACGCCGATGCTCGCGGTCTGCACGCCACGCCCACCGGGCAGTGCCACGCGCGACGCGATTGCAAGCCGAAGATCGTCGGCCCAGATCCACGCGTCCGCGAGCGATGCCGACTGGCGGACAACGAGGAACTCCTCGCCCCCCCAGCGGGCCGCGACGTCGGCATCCCCGATGTGCCGGGCGATAACGGCGCCAACCTCGCGCAGAACGTGGTCGCCCGCGTCGTGTCCGAAGGTGTCGTTGACCGACTTGAAGTTGTCCAGATCAATCAGGACGATCGACGTCTTTGTGCGACGATCGCTGCGACGCCCCGTGTCCTGGAGCAGTGAGTCCGCGGCCCGTCGATTGTGCAGCCCGGTTAGGGCATCGGTGTTCGCCTGGTGCTCGAGCCGGCGGAGCCTGCGGTTGATGTGGCGGCGCTCGGCACGCTGGGACTTTGCCAGCTCCATCGCCGCGTCGATGCGCACACGCAGCGACCCGCCGTGGTAGGCCTCGTGCTTCGGAATGAAGTCCGCGACACCAGTGCGCAGCGAGTTGATGACGACACGCTGCTCCTCGCTCGCCGAAACCACGACGCAGGGCACGCCCGGCTGGAGCGGCTCAAGGTCCGCGATAAGCTCGGGGGCAGTGTGCGGCGGCACGTTGTAGTCAAGCACGATGCAATCGAAACGCCCCGTGCGGGCCGCATCGAGCAGCTCATCTCGCGTCGAGGTCGTTGTGACCTCCGCCGCTGTGTCTCCACGACCGATCGCGCGGAGCAGGAGGCGCTGGTGCGCAACGTCGTCCTCTGCGAGGAGAATCCGTGTCTGTCGCATATCGAGTCCTCGGCACGCCCGCTTGGGCACGGCGTCTCATCGGCGTCGACTGCATGCGAATGGACGTTCGGCAACGAGGCGAGACAAAAGTTACACCCGTTCAGGCGGGTTGGTTGGACAGCCGCGCGTCAATCGTGCGTCGCCCCCGTATTCCCGGACCACGCTCCAGCGGGCCAGAGGGCATTACCTCGGCAGCCGCGGCACCGGCTTCCCGTGTGGATCCTCCGTCGCCTCGACGGGAGGGTCGATGCCCACGTGCTCGAGCTGTGCCGCGGTGGCGTGCACATGGTCGGGTGCCACGCCCGCCTCGGCGACGAGGTAAGTCTCCCACAGACGGTGGCTGCGGACAATCGCAGCCGCCGCGCTCGTGCCGCGCGGTGTGAGTGCGACGCTTCCCTCGCCGAGCTCAACCGTCCCCGCACGGGCGCACGAGGTCATCGCCGTGCCGCACGCCCGGCCACCGAGGAGACCCGGCACGTCCGCGATGGCGACGCGCGTCACGCCGCGCTCGGCCTGCCTGTACAACGCCGCGAGCAGGTCATCGACAAGCACCCGCCGCGCCACACGCCGGCGACGCACGCCCGCGGCGACCACGCCGTGCGACGGTGAGAACACTGCCGCGCCCACGAGCAGGATGCCCGACGCAGATGCGATCGATCCGGCAGCGTTGACCGAGTCGAGCCCGAACCAGCCCGGCACCGCGGTCGCGCCCGCGTACCCCCCTACCGCCGCGGCAATCGCCACCGCGACGCTGACGGCGATCTGTGTGCCAAGGCGATCGGTGAGCAGCCGCGCTGTCGCTGCCGGGCAGATGAGCATCGCGATCACGAGGATCGAGCCGACCGCTTCGAAGGACGCCACCGTCGCGAAGGCAACCAGGACCATGAGCACCACATGCAGCCCGCCCGCGTGGAAGCCGAGCGACGTCGACAGAGCCGCATCGAACGCCGCGAGCCGAAGCTCCTTGTAGAGCAGGATCACGCACACAATGACCACCACCAGCGTCGCCGCGAGCGTTGACACCTGCACCGGGACCGCCGAGAGCGTGTTGGGATGCAGCAGGTCGGAGAGGGTCGTTGGCGCGCCGTACCACGCGAGCGTCTCGAGCTGGCCGTGCAGCACGCAATCCGCGTCGAGGTCGATCTGCCGGACCGACGCCCGCTCGATCAGCAGGACGCCGCTGGCGAAGAGGATGCTGAAGACGACGCCCATCGCGGCGCCGGGCTCGACGCGACCGAGCCGCTTGACCATCTCCACGAGCCCCACCGTCACGACGCCGGCGAGCATCGCGCCGAGCAGCATCATGCCCGTGCTCCGGCCCCCCGCGATCAGGAACGCCACGACAAGCCCCGGCAGCACGCTGTGGCTGATTGCGTCGCCCATCAGGCTCAACCTGCGGAGCACAAGGAAGTTCCCAAGCACGCCGCACACCAGCGACGCGAGCACCGCCGCGAGCAGCGGGAACAGGTCCTGGGCGACCGTGAAGCTCACGCGACCACCTCCGGCACCGGCACGCCCCGCGAGCGCAGCTCCGACTCAAGCTCGGCGATCAGCTGGCCCGACAGCACGTGCTCGACCTGATCGACCGACCAATCGACATGGCTGGACGCGACGTCCGCGTGGCTCACGAGGTACTGCGTCCACAGCGCGTGGTTCCGGCAGACGACTGCGCCACGCGAAAGCCCCGCCTCCGTGCACTCAAGCGACGCTCCACTGCCGGTGGCGAGACCCCGCCGCCGAAGCGACGCGGACACGACGGGCGTCAGCCAACCCGGCCAGCCCCGCTCGTGCGCGACGCTCGCCAGCACGCTGCGCATCGCCACGCCTTCATGTCGGCCTTCGAACGCTGCTTCGAGCGCATGGTCGGCGGCGATCCGAATCCGCACGCCCACGCGGCGAACCACGGCCGCGAGCACACCCCGCCTGGGGGCAAGCAGCAAGCTCAGCGCGAAGATCGCGCCCGCCAGCAGCACGATCACTGCGCCGGCCGGCTTTCGAGGCAGCAGCGCCGAGATCGAAGCACCCAGATACCCACTCATCGCACCGATGGCGCCCGCCACCACGACCATCAGCCAGAGACGCTCGGTCCAGAAGCGAGCCGCCACGGGCGGGATGATGAGCATCGCGATGACCAGCAGCAGCCCGACCGCCTGCAGCCCCGCCACCGTGACAACCACCACCAGCACCATGATGCCGAAGTCGACGAGGCCGACGCGCATGCCATCCACGCGTGCGAACGCGTCGTTGAAGCAGACGAGCGCGAACTCCTTGAAGAAGATCGCGATGAGTGCGATCGTGACCGCGGCGGTAGCACCCATAATAACCGCGTCATGGACACCCATCGCCGCGGTCTGGCCGTAGATGAATCCCTTGAGCCCCGCGGCGCCGGCGGGCGTGTTGGACTGCACATAACTGAGCACGACCACGCCCACGCCGAAGCCGACGCTGAGGACAATGCCGATGGCCGCGTCTCCGTGGAGGCGTGTGAATCGGAGGATCGCCTGGATGCACGCCGCCCCGATCGCGGCGGTGACGCCCGCGCCGATCAGCAGGATCGGGAGCGACTTGCCGCTCTCGCCGAGGGCGACGGCGATCACAAACGCGAGGCCGACGCCCGGGAGGGTCGCGTGGCTCAGCGCGTCGGCCACCATCGCACGCTTGCGCAGCAACGCGAACACGCCGACCACGCCCGCGGCAAGCCCGAAGAGGGTCGTGCCCAGCGTCACGACCGTGGTGTTGAAGCCCGACTGGAACGTGAGCACGCGGGCGATCTCGGCAACCGTCGGCCACTCATCGACAACCCGTCCAAGCGACGCGGCCGAGGGCGTGGGCCGTGATGAGGCGAGAAGTTCGGCGTGGTCGATCATCACTGCGCCGGCCTGCCCGTGCGGGCGATCGCCTCCGCCGCCTCGGCCAGGGGCGTAAGCCGACCGCCGTACGTCTGGTGCAGGTTTTTCGGCGTGAACGCGTCGGCGACCGAACCTGCCGCAACGATGCGCATGTTCAGCAGGATCACGTTGTCGAAGTACTGCTCGACCGTCTGCAGATCGTGGTGTACCACGACGACCGTGCGTCCCGATGCGCGCAGATCGCGCAAGACCCCCACGATCGCCTGCTCCGTGGCCGCGTCCACGCCGGCGAAGGGCTCGTCCATGAAGTACAGGTCGGCCTCCTGCGCGAGCGCCCGCGCGAGGAACACCCGTTGCTGCTGCCCACCAGAGAGCTGGCTGATCTGCCGATGCGCCAGGTCGGCCATGCCCACGCGGTCCAAACAGCCGCGCGCCGCCTCGCGGTGCGCCCGCGACACGGGCCTGCACCACCCAATCGCGCGGTACCGCCCCATGCACGCGACATCGAGAGCCGAGACGGGAAAGTCCCAATCAACCGACTCGCGCTGCGGCACGTACCCGACGCGGCGGCGCGCGCGTCGATAGCTCTCGCCCCAGAACTCGACCCGCCCGGACGCCATCGGCACCAGCCCGAGGCATGCCTTGATAAACGTGCTCTTGCCCGCCCCGTTGGGCCCGACGATCGCGATGAGCTTGCCCGGAGCCGCGTCGTAGTCCACGTCCCACAGCACGGGCTTGCGCTGGTACGCAACGGTCATCGCGTGGACCGACAGCGGGCTCTCGGCCGAGTGCTCGGGCAGCGAGGAGAGGCCCTCGGGCGTGGTCGAGCGTGGCGTCATTCGCCGAGCTTTCCTTGCATGCCCCGTTCCGGCGCGTCGCCGCCGAGGGCGCGGGCGATGGTGGTGACGTTATGGTCGATCATGCCGATATACGTGCCCTCGTAGGTGCCGGGGTCGCCCATCGCATCGCTGAAGAGCGAGCCCCCGATCACCACGGTGTGCCCACGCGCCGCGGCACCCGCGATCAGGGCGTTGATGTTGCGGTCGGACACGGTTGATTCAACAAACACCGCGCCGATCTGGCGCGTCACGAGCAGCTCGACCAACGCCTCGATATCGCGGACGCCAGCCTCCGACTCGGTCGAAAGGCCCTGGATGCCGACGACCTCGAATCCGTATCGCTCGCCGAAGTAGTTGAACGCGTCGTGCGCCGTCACAAGCACGCGCTGCGGCTCGGGCACCGTCCCGAGCACCCGCTCGGCGTACTCGTCCAGCGCGACGACCTCGCTGCGGTACCGCTCGGCGTTGGCCGAGAACGTCTCCTTTCGTGTCGGGTCGAACGAGACCAAGGCCTCGCTCACCGCGTCGATCGCGTTTGCCCAGGCGCTCGGATTCATCCAGACATGCGGGTCATACAGACCCTCGAACGCCTCGGGCTCGATCAGGTGCGACTCATCGAGCATCTCGGTGACCGCGTGCACGGGCTTGCCCGACGTGGCTGCCCGGATGAGCGAGTCGGTCATCTTGCCCTCGAGCAGCAAGCCGTTGTAGAAGATCACGTCCGCGGCGAGCAGCTTGCCGATGTCGGTGCGCGTCGGCGCGAACAGATGCGGATCGATCCCGGGCCCCATGAGCACCTGCACGTCGGCGCGGTCGCCGGCAACCGCGCGCACGACGTCGGCGACCATGCCGGTCGTGGCCACGATCGTGGGCGTGGTGCCCCCGGGTGCGTCGGCGTCGGAACACCCCGCCGCCGTGATGGCGAGGCACACGAGCAGGATCAACCGCGTGGCGTGCTGGAACCCGAGCATGAAAAGCCCCCTTTGCATGAAGCGAAAGTGTAGGCGTGGCTACACTCTTCTGCGAGCGACGGCCACTCCCGGTTCTTAAGCCCAGCGGGCGCCTCACCGGTCCGCGATCTCCCGGAAGCGCCGGAGCGTCTCGTCGCTCACGTGGTGCTCGATGCCCTCGGCGTCGATCGCGGCGGTCGCCGGGGTCACTCCGATCGAGATCAGAAACCGCAGGACCGTCTCGTGCCGCTCCCGGCAATCGGCGGCCAGAGCCGCGCCGGCAGCCGTCAGCTCGATCGGCTTGTACGGCTCGGTGGTCACCAGCCCATCACGCTCGAGGCGGGCGACGGTGCGGACGACCGTGACGTGGCTCACCCCGAAACGCTCGGCCAGGTCGATCACCCGACACGCGCCGCGGGCCGCGACGGTCTCCGCGACCGCCTCGACGTAGTCCTCGGCGGTCTCGGCGGCGTGGTCCCGCCGGGTGCGGCGGTGGGCGTCGCGCGTGTTCTCGCTCGGGTCCGGCATCCGCGGAGTTTATCCGGACCAGCACGCCACACGCCCGGACGGCACGAGCCAGAAAGCGGTGGATCAACGCGAGGGCCGGTACCATGGCGACCGACGACATGCCATCGCCGCAGGCCGATCCGGCGCGGCCGCCACATTGCGCGAGAATCACGTTGAATCCAGACGCACTGGTCGCACTGTTCATCTTGTTCGGCGTCGTGGCGGCCCTGGCGACCACCCGCATCGCGCCCGACGCGATCCTGGCTGCCGGCCTGACCGCCGTGCTCGCTGTGCCCGTGCCCGACGCGAGCGGCGTCTGGCGCTTCGGGCTGCTCACCCCGAGCGAGGCACTCCGAGGCTTTGCCAATCCGGGCGTCGCGACCGTCGCGGTGCTCTTCATCGTTGTGACGGGCCTGAAAGAAACCGGCGGCATCGACTGGCTCGCGCAGCGCGTGCTCGGCAGGCCAAGGTCCGTGCGCAGCGCCCTGGTGCGTATCACCTTCCCGGTCGCCGGCATGAGCGCGTTCCTCAACAACACGCCCGTCGTCGCGATGCTCATCCCCGCTGTGGACGACATGGCACGGAAGATCGGCATCTCACCCTCGAAGCTCATGATCCCGCTGTCGTACGCGGCGATCCTCGGCGGCACCTGGTCGCTCATCGGCACGTCAACCAACCTTGTCGTGGCGGGCCTCGTGATCTCGAGCACGGACCTCGAGCCGCTCGGGATGTTCGACATCACGCGCGTAGGTGTGCCCTGCGCCGTGGTGGGCATCGCGTTCCTCTTGCTCCTCGGGCCGAAGCTGCTGCCGAGCAAATCGTCGGCGGGCGTCGCGATGTCCGACCCACGCGAGTACACGCTGGAGATGGTCGTGCCCAGATCCAGCCCACTGGCGGGGCAGACGGTTGAAAAGGCGGGTCTCCGCAACCTGCCGGGCTGCTTCCTCGTCGAGATCGAGCGCGACGGCGAGCTGCTCTCGGGCGTGGGGCCCGAGCAGGTGCTCCGGGCGGACGACCGCCTGCTGTTCGCCGGCATCGTCGACTCGATCAAGGAGCTCCAGAACCTCCGCGGGCTGGCGCCGGCGACGGACCAGGTCTTCAAGCTCGACGCGCCCCGCTTCCGCCGGCGACTGTTCGAGGCGGTGGTGTCGCCCTCGAGCCCCGCCGTCGGCTCGACGATCCGAGCGATCGGCTTCCGCAACCGCTACAACGGGGCCGTCATCGCCGTCGCGCGCAACGGCCAGCGGATCACGGCAAAGGTCGGCGATATCGAGATCCGCCCGGGCGACGTCCTGCTCATCGAGGCCGACCCGAGCTTCATGGAACGCCACCGCAACTCGCGCGACTTCCTGCTCGTCAGCGGCCTGGAAGACTCCACACCCAAGATCCACGCCAAGGCCCCGCTCGCGCTCGTGATCCTCATCGGCATGGTCGCGCTCGCAACATTCGGCGTCGTGGAGATGCTGGTCGCGGCGATGATCGCCTCCGGCCTGCTCATCGTCACGCGCTGCTGCACGGTGAGCAGCGCGCGCCGATCGGTGGACTGGTCGGTCTTGGTCGTGATCGGGGCCGCCCTCGCGATGGGCGCCGCCCTTGAGAAGACTGGGGCAGCCAGCGCCGCGGCGTCGACCGCGCTGGCGCTCGCGGGCGACAACCCCTGGGCTGCGCTCGCGGTGATCTACCTCGTCACGATGCTCACGACAGAGGTCGTCACGAACAACGCCGCGGTCGCCCTGGTCTTCCCGATCGCCCAAGCCACCGCCGCCCAGCTCGGCGTCGATTTCATGCCCTTCGTCATCGCGATCATGATGGCCGGCTCGGCCTCATTCGCCATGCCGCTGGGCTACCAGACCAACCTCATGGTCTACGGCCCGGGCGGCTACAGCATCCTCGACTTCCTCAAAATCGGCGTCCCGATGAACCTGCTGCTCGCCGCGAGCTGCATCACGATCACGCCGATGATCTTCCCGTTCTGAGTCATCGCGGACTCCACCGCGGCCACACCGCCAAGGCCACATCACCCAAGCGACCATCGACGCATGTCGGCGTTGTGCCGGAGCGAGGGCTGCCGGCTTAGTCCGTCCGCTCGATATCACGCTCGAGCAGCCGGAGGTTGCGCGTGTTGGCCTTGAACGCCACGTCGAGGACAAGGTCGACGAGCGGCACGAGGCCCAGCAGCCAATCGATGCCAAGGTTCGCCAGCATCTTGGCGAGCGTCCGCTTGCGAGCCCCCGCCCGCACCGCCTCCAGGACTGGGTAAAGGCCGATGAGGAGCGTCGCGCTGTCGCCAACGACCGGCACTAGGCCGACAATCGCGTCGAAGCCGAATCGGATCGGCGTGCCGGGGACGTGGTACTTGGTGTCCAGCAGATCCGCGACGGCTCGCACCCGTGCAAGACGGCTTGAGTCCGGGGAGTCGCCGGGGGCTTGCGCGTCGGGCGACGCAACGCCGCGCGCGGCGGCTCAGTCGTCGTCGCGCGAGTCGTCTTTGTGCAACGCTGGTCGGGGTGGCTGCCTGGCGTCGGCATCGCGGGCGTGCGTCATGGTGCATGACCGTAGCCGACGCGAATGAAGCAAAAATAACGCCGCCCCGGGCGGATGCCCGGGGCGGCGCGTTCAGAGCGAGTTGTCAACCAACGTCGACGAGTGGATTACTCGTAGATGAAGGTCGGCTCGGTCTCGGTCGCGGGACGATCACGCATGCCCGTGTCCATGCGGACCGAGAAGCGGGTGTCACGTGCGGCCGTACCGCGAACAACGACGCGCCACTCGGCCTGCTGCTTGGGAGCGAGCGTGGGGAGCGGGGCGAAGGTGATCGAGTTGCCGCTGGCCGAGCCGGCGGTGGCGCCAGTGGCGCTGACGAAGGCAACGCCCTCTTCCAGCTCACAGCGGATGGTGATGTCACGGTCGAGGGCCGAGCCCTGGTTGGTGACGGTGATCACGTAGGTGGTCTCGCCACCGACGAGGACCGGGTCGACGAGGTCGACGACCTCGAGCAGCACGGCCGGGATGCCCTCGATGGCGGTGTCGCACGACGCGGTCACCGTGTCGGCGCAGTCGGCCGAGAAGGTGGAGGTCGTGGTGACGGTGCCGGGGGCGGAGGGGTCAACGAAGATCTCGAGCTCACGCGACGCGCCGGGGGCCAGCGTGCCGAGGTTGAACGAGGCGCTGTTGGCGGAGAAGGTGCCGCCCTCGGAGACGCTGACGATGTTGGCGTCGGTCGCGGAGACCTGGACCATCGCGTTCTCGGCGGCACAGTCGCCCGTGTTGCGGACGCTGATGCGGTGCGAGAAGCGATCGCTGTCGCCACGGCCGATGAAGCGGCTGTTGGGGCTCGAGCAGACGATCTCGAGGTTGGGCTCGGTGACCTTGGTGTTGACGGTGCCGGAGCGGGCCTCGAGACCAGCAGCGGCGGTGGCCGAAGCGGTGTTCGAGTAGTTGCCGCGGCCGTCGGCCATTGCCATGACGGTGAAGTCACGCGACTGGCCCGGGGCGAGGTTGCCCGCGTCGAGCGAGACGGTTTGCTGGCCGTCCTGCGTGGTCAGGCCGCGCGGGAGGGTGTGGCTGACGGTCACGTTGCGGGTGACGCCCGTGCCGGGGTTGGTGACGGTGATGGTGATCGGAATCGGATCACACTTGCAGACCTCCGCGGGGGCGGCGATCGCGAGGCGGAGGGCCGGCTCGACGATGTTGGCCTGGGCGCAGATCGGAATCTGGTAGGTCACCTCAGCGCAGGTGTTGAGCTGGGCGCCCGAGCCTGCACGGCCCTGGACGGTGATGACCTGGCGCTCGTTGGCGCCCATGGAACCGAGGTTCCAGGTGTAGACCGAGCCGTTGCGGCGGGCCTGCGGGTCGGAGGAAACCAGCTCGAAGTTGTTCGAGAAGGTGTCGGTGAGAACGACGTTCTCGATGTCCTGGTTGAGCAGGTTGGTGACGATGATCTGGTACTCGAAGGGAGCACCCATCACGACCTCGCTGGGCATGACCTTCTCGACGCGGACGGCGCCGCCACCGATGGGCTGACCGACGAACGAGACGTTCTGGGTCGAAGCCTGGGCGGGAGCGGGCTGGGCCGCCGGCGTGACTGCGGGCGCGGGGGCCGGATCGGCCTTAGTCATCCGCGGGGCGGGGTCAGCCGTGGGAGCCTGGGGGTAGAGAACGGGGCGAACCTCGCCGCGGCCGGTCTCAACCTCACTGCTCGTGCAACCAACAACGCCGGCCATGCAGGCCGTCGCAGCGGAGGCAACGAGCGCAAAACGCCGAATAGCACTCATCACTAAAGTCCTTTCAATGCCGAGCCCCGGACATTCGGGTACCCGCTCTCGCTGACAGCCGCCGCAAGGACTGCGTCCCCTCTTCTTGCCGGCTCCAGCCGGCTCGAATGCGTTGGCGGTTTTTATACCAATTTGTACCACACGCCCGCCACAGTTCGCCGATATCGAACCGCAACCAACGCCGGCGATGGCAAGCGTTACGCCACGCCTCCGTCACCGCGGTTAGTGTAGACCAATATCCCCATATTGGCCACAAGCCCATGGACATGTGTGGCGTTCACGAGGAAACAACCGGGGTTCCTGACGCTTCGCTACCTGATTCCAGTGGCGACACCGCGATTTTGGCCGGAGCCGGCGTGACCCGGCTTGGTCGCTCTCCTGTTCGTGCCCACTCGGCGATCCGCGGCTGAACCACCGACCACCCGTCGCTGCTCCGGACCTGGATAAACGCGTCGAGCAGTCCCATCAGCAGAGCGTCGAGCCTCCGGATCCGCTCGACCCGCACCTCGATCAGTTCGCGGGGATCGAGCTCCTCGTCGGTCTCGTCCTTGGGCAGCTCGCACCCGCTCACGAGCCAGCGGTCGGCCTGCAGCGTGAGCCGCCAGGCCTGCTCGCCGTCGGAGACCATCAGCCCGGCCCGGCGAGGCTGCTTGCCGATGCGGACCGACTCTCGCGCCTCGGCCGTGCGCGACGCGGCCACGCCCTCTTCGTGGGCCTTGATCGCCACCTTGCCCGTCACCCCCCACGGGCACTCCAGCTCCATGGCTCCGTCGAAGACGACCTCGGCCTCAACCCGCTCGCCGCCGTCGAGCGTCAGCGCCACCGCGTCCCCCGCCTCGGCGGTGTACCAGAGCCAGAGCAGCATCTCGTTGCCGATCCAGTCGTCGGTCGCGCCGCCCGCGTGGCACCAGGGGGCGTCCGGACGGTCCGAGGCGGCCCCGTCCGGGACGGGCGTGAAGACCGCGGGGCGGACGTCCTCGAGCCACCGCGTGTCGCCGCGGGCGCTGGCAAGCCGCCATGCGACGCCGCCCGCGGACTCGGGCATGAGACTTCCCTCCAGCGTCGCCTTCCAGTGCGCACGCAGGGCGTCGATCACGCCCTGGCCGGCCGCGGCCGACAGCACCACGCCGCGCGCCGCGTCCCACATGAGATCGACCGCGGCGCTCTTGCGATGCTTGCCCGAGGCCAGTTCGTCGAGCACCGCGTGCTCCGTGAGTTCGCGAGCCTCGCGCTTGCCCGATCGGGTGAGCGTGCCGCCGTGCGTGTCGGCGACCGCCGCCTCGTGCTGGGCTCGCAGGGCGCGCTTGATCTCGGCCGGCACGCGGTTGGTGTCGATCCGCAGCCCGAGCAGGCCGCACCCGCCCGCTGAGAACGTGTTCTTCTCGTGGGAAAAGCTATGGTCGAAGACGTGGTCGCCCGCGGTCCAGCCGGCCTCGATTTCTTGCGACACGGCCGTGCCGCCCACGCCGACGACGCCCGCCTCGAGCATCGCGAGCGTGTCGGCGTTCAGTGCTCGCGGCGCATCGCCGCCGATGGCAACACGCGCAAAGCTCACTCGTCCTCGGGTCATGGGCATCGTCAGGTCTCCTGGCGGGCGCATTGGAGCGCAACGCTCGAATGTAGCCGCCGAGAAGCCGCCCTCTCGCGATCCGACAACCAACCCACAGCGACTCCCGGCCGTGGCGGCGGCCGCATCGGCCTCCTCGGACACCAAAACAACGAACGCGGCCGAGTCGGCCGCGTGCGGGAGGCTGAACGCACTGTGTTGCCCCGAGCCTTCCGGATGACGCCGGTGGTGCTTGGGAGGGGTGGTGGTCGGGTGAAATGGCGAGAGAGGGACTCGAACCCTCGACCTTGGGGTTATGAATCCCACGCTCTAACCAGCTGAGCTACCTCGCCGAGTGGGGACGCCATGTTTGAGGCGTGCGGCGATGCTACGCCCCACGCGACCGCTCGGCCACGCGCGGCGCCTGCCGGACGACTAGTCGCTGGCGGGCTGACGCTGGATCGTCTCGCCCTGGCCGACCCGCTTGTCGTCGGCGGGGCTCTCGTCGATCCGGCGCGGCTCGGCCACGGGCGGAGCGGCGGTCTCCGCTTCGATCTCGTCCTGGATGCCCTTGACGCCCTTCTTGAACTCAACGATCGATCGGCCCAGGCTCCGGCCGACCTCGGGCAGCCGCTTGCCGAAGAGCAGCAAGCCGATCGCCAGGATCGCGAGCATCTCCCAATGGCCGGGCATGCCGATCGCCAACACACCGATCGCTCCGGCATCGGCGGACGCCAAGGCGTCAAGACAAGTATCGAGGCTCGGGCTGGTCACGTTCACTTTGGGCATAACGCCTCCGTCGCGGCGGGGATGCATCCCGACCGGTCTGAAACGCAGTCTAGCGGGTTGGGGGCGGCGAGCCGGCGGTATCGGCCAGCGAATGCCCGCGTTCGGCCGCATCCACCACGTTTCGCAGCAGCATCGCCACCGTCACCGGGCCCACCCCCCCGGGGACCGGGCTGATGCGCCCCGCGATGGGCGCGACCTCGTCGAAGCAGACATCCCCCACCGTCACCGTCCGGCCGTCGGTGGCCGACACCCGGTTCACGCCGACGTCCACCACGATCGCGTTCGGGCGGACCATGTCCGCCGAGATCAGGTCGGGCACGCCCGCGGCCGCGACGAGCACGTCGGCGGATCGGCAGAGCTCCGCGAGGCCCTCGGTGAACTTGTTGCAGCTCACCACCGTCGCCTCGCGGCGCATGAGCAGCACCGCGATCGGCTTGCCGACCACATCGCCCGCCCCGACGATCACCGCCCGCTTGCCGCGAAGCTCGACGCCCGTTTCTTCGATCATCTGCACGGTCGCCAGGGCCGTGCACGGGGCCAGACTCGAGCGTCCGTAGACGATGTTCCCGATATTGGCGGGGTTGACGCCCTCGACGTCCTTGTCCGGGTCGATGAGCCGCTGGACGCGGTAGGGATCGACCCCGTCGGGCATGGGCAGGTGGACCATGATGGCGGTGACGCGGTCCTCGGTGTTGAGCAGGAGCACCCGGCCGGCGATGTCGTCGTACCCCGCGTCGTCGGACAGCTCGTGGAGCTTGTACTCGATGCCGAGCTGGTCGCATGTGCGCGCCTGGTTCAGCGCGTACTGGCGGGCGGGGCTGTCGCCCCGGCCGACGAGCACCGCGTCGAGCCGCACCGTGCCGCCCGCCTCTCGAATGCGTGCGGCCCGAGCGCCGATCTGCTCGCGCAGCTTCGCGGCGACGGCTCGGCCATCGATGACTTTGTGCGCAACTTCGGGGGCGATCGCGGCGGGCATGGGCGGATCGTATGCGGGTGCGATCGCACCGAGGCATGGACCCGCCGCGAAGGGTGCGACGAACACGCCTGCATCGCCGGGCCCGCCCGACCCGCGGGCTGGGTGCCGGACAGGCGTGCCCGGTACCATCGGCACGTGTCGCCCAAAGACAAGAGCACGCCGACCGACCCCGCCGCCCGCATCGCCCAACTTCGCGACGTGCTCCACCGCGCGAACACGGCCTACTACCGTGACGCGGCCCCGACGCTGCCCGATCGCGAGTACGACACGCTGCTCGCCGAACTCGCGCAACTCGAGGCCGAGCACCCCGAGCACGATGACCCCAACAGCCCGACCAGGCGCGTCGGCGGCGACCCGATCGAGGGGTTCGAGACCCGGCCGCACGCGCAGCCGATGCTCTCGATCGACAACACGTACAACGAGGACGAGCTCGCCGAGTGGCACGCCCGAGTGCTCAAGTCGCTCGATATCGAGCCGGGCGCCGACGCCTCGGCGTTGTTCGCGGCCGAGCCGCCCACGTTCGTCTGCGATCCCAAGGTCGACGGCGTCGCGATCTCGCTGCGTTACGAGCGCGGCGTTCTCGTTCAGGCGCTGACCCGGGGGAACGGTGAGGAGGGCGACGAGGTCTCCCACGCCGTGCGCACGATCCGTGCCCTGCCGTTGCGGCTCGAAGCCGGCGATGTGCCCGAGGTGCTGGAGGTTCGCGGCGAGGTGTATATCCCCAATAGCGTGTTCGCGCAGATCAACGCGCAGCGTGCGGCGGACGGCGAGGACCTGTTTATGAACCCTCGCAACACCTGCGCGGGCACGCTCAAGCAGCTCGATCCGAAGGTGGCCGCGGCGCGGGACCTGCGATTCGTCGCGCACGGCCGTGGCGTGGTATCGGACGATCACTTCGCGACCACCCACGGGGCGTTCGTCGGCCGGCTCGCGGCCCTGGGGTTTCCGACCAGCCCGCACAGCACGGGGGCGCGGTCGCTGGAGGAGATCTTCGCGGCCGTCCGCGCGTTCTCCGAGACGAGGCTGACGCTGGACTACGCGACCGACGGCATGGTCGTGCGGGTCGATTCCTTTGCCCAGCAAGCGCAGCTCGGGTCCACGTCAAAGAGCCCGCGCTGGATCATCGCGTACAAGTACCCCGCCGAGCGAAAGTCGACGGTGCTCGACGCGGTGGACTGGCAGGTCGGGAAGACCGGCAAGATCACGCCGCGGGCGGTGATGCAGCCGGTGCTGATCGCGGGAACGACGGTGCGTCACGCGACGCTTCACAACTTCGGCCGCGTCCGCGACCTGCCGACCGATCGGGGCGGCGAGCGCACCGATCTGCGTGTGGGTGACACGGTCGTGGTCGAGAAGGCGGGCGAGATCATCCCGCAGGTCGTGGAGGTGGTCCTTCGCGATCGACCGGCCGACGCGAAGCCGATCACGCCGCCGAGCGCGTGCCCGGTGTGCGGAGGGCCCGTGGAGATCGAGCCCGAGGACGCCAAGGACGACCCAGCGCTCGAGACCGCGCGCCGGTGCATCAACCCCGAGTGCCCCGCGCAGGTGCGGGAGAAGCTCGTGTGGTTCGTTGGGCGCAAGCAGATGGACATCGACGGGCTCGGCGAGCAGACGATCGACATCATCCGGGCCACGGACGATGTGCCGCTTCGGCACTTCGCGGACATCTTCGCGTTGCATGCGCACAAGGATCGCCTTGTCGAGTTCGAGCGCATGGGGGAGAAGAAGGTCGAGAACCTGCTCGCGGGGATCGAGGTCGCAAAGTCGCGTGGCATGGCACGCGTGCTGGCGGGCATGGGCATCCGGCACGTGGGCTCGACGACCGCGCGCCAGTTGGCACGCGCGTTTCCATCGGTCGATGCGCTGCTCGCCGCCGAGCTCTGGCAGCTGATGCCGATGGCGGTCAATCGCATGAGCCAGATCCGGCGGCAGGAGCTCACCGGGTCGACCGAGCCGATCGAGCACGCCGTGGAAACCGGGCTAGGCGAGGGCACCGCCGAGGTGGTGCACGCGTACCTGCACTCTGCGGCGGCGCAGCAGGCGTTCGCCGACCTCGCAGCCGCGGGCGTCGACCTCTCGAGCAAGGATTACGCCGAGCCGGGCGAGGCTGCGTCCGCGGGCTCACCGTTAGCGGGCAAGCGCGTCGTGCTCACGGGCACCATGGAGTCGGCCGACCGCACCGCACTGACCGAGCGGCTGGAAGCCCTCGGCGCGAAGGTGTCGGGCTCGGTATCCAAGAACACCGACCTGCTCATCGCCGGCGCCAAGGCGGGCTCGAAGCTCGCCAAGGCCCAGTCGCTCGGGGTCGAGGTGTGGGACGAGGATCGGCTGCTGGCGGAGCTCCGCAGCGCTGGCGGCGATTGAGGCTGGTGCAAAACGACACGCACCCCGCGAGCATTGCGGGGTGCGTGCGAAATGGGCAGAGGCGGACTTGAACCGCCGACACCGGCATTTTCAATGCCGTGCTCTACCAACTGAGCTACCTGCCCCGCTGGATCGCCCCGTCGCGAAGTGAGACGAGGGCACTCGCCGTGCGGATGTCAGGCCCGCTGGCGAGTCCGCAACAATATCGTCCGCTCGTGATTCGTCAAGCAGCCATTCGGCGGCTTGTTGGCACATGGGGAGGTTTAGCGGCCGGTCGATCGGGCTGGGGGGCACCTTTTCGCACGGCCGGACCGCTGTACCATGGCCGCATGTCCGATACCTCCGCTGTTGCCGATGCTGCTCCCTCGCGTGCCTCCGACGCCGAGGGTCGGCACGCGCCGCTTCTCTATGTCGACGATCTCAAGACGCACTTTCCCGTGCGCTCGGGCCTGCTGCAGCGTGTCACCGGACATGTGAAGGCGGTCGACGGCGTGACGTTCCGCGTTGGCAAGGGCGAAACACTCGGGCTCGTGGGCGAGTCGGGATGCGGCAAGACGACGGTCGGCCGGACGATCCTCCGGCTGATTCCCGCCTCGGGCGGCTCGGTGCGGTTCGATGGCGAGGACGTGCTGGCCGCGTCGGGAGACCGGCTCAAGGCCCTTCGCCGGGACATGCAGATCATCTTCCAGGATCCCGCGGGCAGCCTGAACCCGCGCATGCGGATCGCCGCGATCATCGGCGAGCCCCTCATCGTCCACGGGATGGCCGGCGACCGCGACGAGCTGCGTGAGAAGGTCGAGTCCCTGCTCGAGCGCTGCGGCATGCCGCGGGCCGCGGCCGACCGCTACCCGCACGAGTTCTCCGGCGGGCAGCGGCAGCGCATCGGCATTGCGCGGTCGCTTGCGCTCGAGCCAA
>CAYQAD010000010.1:0-11421 GCA_964415125.1 uncultured Phycisphaeraceae bacterium
GTCGTGATCTACGGCGGCGTCAGCCAGCACCGCCAGGTGCGCGCACTCGACGCGGGCGTCGACATCATCGTCGCCACGCCCGGCAGGCTCATGGACCTCATGGAGCAGGGCTTCGTCGATCTCACCGAGGTCGAGACGTTCATCCTCGATGAGGCGGATCGCATGCTCGACATGGGCTTCATCCAGCCCATCCGCCAGATCGCGCAGAACATCCCGCAGGACCGCCAGACGCTGCTGTTCTCGGCGACGATGCCCGCGAGCATCTCCAAGCTCGCCAACTCGCTGCTGCGCGATCCCGTGCGGATCAGCGTGACGCCCGTCGCGTCGGCGGCGCCGCTTATCGACCAGACTCTCTACATGGTGCCCGGCGAGCAGAAGGCGGCGCTGCTCGTCCACATGCTGCAAGACTCGGAGATCGAGAGCGCGGTCGTGTTCGTCCGCACGAAGCACGGCGCCGACCGCCTGACCAAGCGGCTCACGAAGGGCAAGATCCGGGCCGAGTCGATCCACGGCAACAAGTCGCAGAACCAGCGTCAGCGCGCGCTCGACTCGTTCCGATCGGGGCAGGCACGCGTGCTGGTCGCGACCGATGTCGCCGCACGCGGGCTGGATGTCGACGGCATCACGCATGTCTTCAACTTCGATCTGCCCAACGAGCCCGAGGCATATGTGCACCGCATCGGCCGCACCGGCAGGGCGGGCGCGACAGGCTTCGCGATCTCGTTCTGCAGCCGGGAGGAGCGGGGCTTCCTCCGCAGCATCGAGCGACTCATCGGCGAACGCATGACGCCCGCCGAGGTACCCGCCGACTTTGAGTACCGCAACGCGAACGCCAACCATGGCGCGGTCTTTACCTCTGGGCACACGCCCGGGCCCCGCCCCGCCGTGCGCCCCAAGCATCAGGAGCGCGACCCGCGGCCCGCGCGTGGCGATCGCTCGTCGTACACGCTTCGGGCCGACCGCATCGCCGAGCCCAAGGCTTCGGGCACGCCCTCGGCCGCGCCCGGCGGCAAGCCCGCGCGCGTGAGCCGTTCGATCCTTGAGGACGACGGCGGTCCGCAGCCGACCCGCAAGTCCACCCGCAATCCCGGCCCCAAGCACCAGCCCAAGGGCGGCCGAAAGAGCGCGCCCAAGCCGGGCTCGCGGTCGGGTTCGAAGACAAAGCCCGCCGGGGGCTTCAAGGGCGGTCGCGGGGGCAAGGCCGCCGGCAAGAGTGGCTCGCGCCGACTCGGCAAGCCGGGTGCCGGCAGCAAGGGACGCTCGGCCGTCCGATAGCGCCGCCGCGCCATCGCGGTCGCACGGTGAAACCCCAGACGCCCCGCCTCGGTCCTGAGCGGAAGGACCGCGCGGTCGATGGAGGGCCGCCCCGAGTGGGGTGGCCCCGAATGCGCGATCGTGCGCGCTTTCATCGCGTTTACCTTCATCGCGTGCGGGGTTGGGTGGAGCCGTCGAGCAGCGGCCGCATGTGCGCGCACGCTCTGAGGACGCAGCGGCCGAACACGCGGTGCGGGTGGCAACGGATGCCGAGTCGGTGGAGACAAACGCGGTCGGTGGTGGGCCCGTCGTCGAGCGGGGCGTCGTCCGCGGCCAAGCGGTACGCGACACCCATAGCGGCGGCGCGACCGCGTCGGTGCTCTTCGCGATGATCGATCGCGATGTGCTCTTCCAGTCGGGCATGCCCGACGACATGATCTACGTCGCGGTGCGTGAACCGGCCCCGAGCGCCGATCCCGCGATCGACGAGGGTGTCGCGCCACGCTTCGGCACGGTGTGGTCGCAATCGAGCGGCACGACTCCGGGCAGACCTGCCTTTACGCACATGCTGGATGTAGCGCTGGGCGGGGAGCCGTTGGTGCTCGAGGCTGCAAGCCTGCCCGCGTTCGAGTCGTCGGTGGGTAATCGGCGCGTCGGCCTGACGCTGGGCGTCGGCGTGGTCATCACGCTGCTGGCTGCGGCGTGGGCCTGGCTGCTCGCGGTCGGGCGGGGACGCGCCCTTGCGATGGCCAGCGAGATCACACGGCGCGTCCGGACGCTCGCGCTCGTCGCCGAGCGGACGCACAACGTGGTGATCATCGCCGATGCCAACCGGCGCATCACGTGGGTCAACGAGTCGTTCGTCCGCCTGACCGGATACACGCTCGGCGAGGTCGTCGGGAAGTCGCCCTCCATGCTCCAGTGCGAGCGGACCGACAAGGAAACCGTCGCGCGGATCAGCAAAGAGCTGAGCGCGGGGCGAGGCTTTCGCGGCGAGCTGGTGAACGCCGCGAAGGACGGTCGCGAGTACTGGGTGGAGCTCGACATCCAGCCGATCCTCGGGCCGGACAGCGAGCCGCAGGGTTTCATCGCGGTGGAACGCGACCTGACCGAGCGCATCGAATACGAGCGGGCGTTGACAGAAGCGACCGCGAAGGCCCAGCGTGCGACCGAGGCCAAGAGCCGCTTCCTCGCGAACATGAGTCACGAGATCCGTACGCCGCTCAATGGCATCATCGGCTTCGCCGACCTGCTGATGCGCGGCGCCGACAAGGGCGACGAGGCCGAGCGCGCCGAGTGGATCGGCATCATCCACGGCAGCGGCACGCACCTGCTGAACCTTCTCAACGACGTGCTGGACATGTCGAAGCTCGACGCCGGGAAGATGGATGTCGCCCTCGCGCCCTGCTCGCCCTCGCGCGTGATCTCCGAGGCGGTGATGATCCAGCAGTCCGCGGCGGCGGACCGGGGAATCACGCTCAGTGTCGTCTTCGAGGACGGCGTGGCCGACGCGATTCGCACGGACGCGACACGCCTTCGCCAGATCATGCTGAACCTCGTCGGCGACGCGGTGAAGTTTACCGAGGTCGGCGCGGTAAAGGTCATCATCGGGACCGAAACGGCGGAGGACGGCGCGCCCCTGCTCCGCGTACGGATCGCCGACACGGGCATCGGCATGGCCGAGGAGCAACTGGGCCGGCTTTTCGGCGTCTTCGAGCAGGCCGACGAGACGATCGCCGATCGCTTCGGTGGGAGCGGGCTCGGGCTCGCGATCTCGAAGCGCATCGCCGAACGCCTCGGCGGCGACATCACCGCCACCAGCACGCCGGGCGTGGGCAGCGTCTTCACGCTCACAATCGCCGCGACGCCGCTCCGCGCCGGCGAGTTGATCCACGATGAGATGCAGACGCCTTTGGCGTCGGCGGCTGGCATGGGCGAGGGCCCGCTCGCTGGCGTGCGCGTCCTTGTCGCCGACGATGTCGAGGCGAATCGCCGCGTGTGCAAGCTGTTTCTCACGGAGACCGGCGCGGAGGTTGTGCTCGCCCACGACGGCGTCGAGGCGGTCAACGCGTGCTCGCGTCGGGCGTTCGACCTCATCTTGATGGATGTCCAGATGCCGACGCTGAGCGGGCTCGACGCCACGCGCCAGCTCCGAGCCGCGGGGTGTCCTGTGCCCGTCATCGCCCTCACCGCGTTCTCCGCGGGTGCCGATCGAGAGCGGTGTTTGGATGCGGGCATGAATGACTTCCTCGTCAAGCCGTTCGAGCCCGCCGTGCTCGTGCAGATGTGCACGTCGTATGCGGCAAGCACCGGCGAGAAGCCGATCGAGCGTGACGCGCTCTGCATGGACGAGGACGAGACGGCGTTCGGCGATCCGGTGCTGCGGTCCGTCGCGATCTCCTGGCTGCGCGAGCTGCCCGGCCAGCTCGATGAGATCGAGCGTGATCATGCATCGGGCGACGCATCGGCGGCGGGCAAGATCGCGCACGCGATCAAGGGCACCGGGGGCACCGTGGGCTTGCCCGCCTTCAGCGCGATCGGCGCGGCACTGGAGCAAGCCGAGAGCGACGCGATCCCAGAGCTGGTCGCGCGAGCCCGTGCCGAGTGCGAGGCGACGCTCGCGCGGCTGGCATCCGGCGACGGCGGCAACGGCGGCGTGTCGCGGGCAGCCTGAAAGTCACACCACCTTGAGGTGTCCGGCGCTCGCGCGACGGATTGCCGAGCGGGCGGTACGCTGTCGTCGCCGACGCCGCGTGGCGGCGTCCCCGACTTGTCAGCCAACCAGCCTCGTGAAGGAGTCTCTCATGTTCGAATCTCGTCTTCGTCGCATCGCACTGGTCGTGATGTTCGCCGCCCCACTCGGCGGATCGCTCGTCGGGTGCAACGCCACCGCGCCCAAGGCCGAGGATCGCGACGCGGTGCTCGCCGAGTCGGCGAACCTGCGCAATGAGTTCGAGGCCTCGGTCCCGGGCCTGAACAACCAGATCGCCCAGGCGCCCGCCTATGTCGTCTTCCCCGACATCGGACAGGCCGGCTTCATCATCGGCGGGCAGGGTGGTCGGGGTGCGGTCTACCGCGGCTCGGGCCAGCACATCGGCTGGGCAACGATCAACACCGCGAACATCGGCCTCCAGGCCGGCGTGCAGAACTACTCCATGCTCATGGTCTTCAAGGATCAGGCGACCCTCGACAAGTTCCGCGCCAACGAGCTGACCGGAAACGCCAACTCCGTCGCGGTCATCGGCGACGAGGGCGGCTCGCAGCTCGACAAGTTCGACAACGGCGTCGCCTCGTACCACAAGACGCGCGGCGGCCTGATGGCGGGCCTGCAACTCGGGCTCGACAGCATCAAGTACGCCCCGGAGTTCCCCGGCGACCCCCGCTAAAGGCTGATCCGACAACACACGCCGCAATCTAGATCACACACACGCCCGGCCCTCGTGCCGGGCGTTTCTTTTACTCGGTAGTGCCGAGCGTTCGGCTCAGGAACTCAGTCTGCAGGTTCTTCGCGTCGTTCGAGACGCGCCCGAACCCGGCGTGCTCGCTCGGTGCGCCCGTTTGCGGCCACGTCGTCGATTCGATCTGCGAGGGATCGGCTCCGCGGTCGGTGTAGTGTCGGCGCAAGCGGTCGAGAAACTCACGCTGCACGGCCCACGGCACGATCTCGTCGGCCTCGCTGTGCAGCGAGAGCAGCGGCAGGGGGGCGAAGCCCTCAAGATGGGCCGACGCGTCGACGGCTTCGACCGTCGCCGGGTCGTGCTCAATGCCCCAGGGCGAAGCGCCGGACGCTGCGCCGCTGGGGAAATACAGCCCCTCGAGCCAGCCCGTTGTGCCCTCGACCGCAGCGCATCGGAAGGCGTGCGGCTGGCAGAGCCTGCGAAGCGCCACCATGCCGCCCGCGCTCATGCCGCCGATGCCGAGGCGAACAAAGTCAAACCACTCGGCGCCGTCCATCGCGCGTGCCGCGTCGATCACCGCGTCGACCTCGCCGAGCGCACCCGCGAGGATGTCCATCGTGCGGCGTGGGTGGTGCATGGAGGCGTCGTAGCGCTCGCCGTGCCCGGGCAGATCGATGCTGATGCACGCGATGCCGGCGCGCAGCCAGCGCATGTATCGGCCGGGGTCGAGCTCCTTGTACGCGGTGCGTCCGTGCATCCAGAACATGACGGGCGCGGGCGAAGCCCAGTCGGGGTGCGCAACGAGCGTCGGTACGCCCGCGAGGCGGAGCGTGCGTGCCCGCTCGTCGAGGTACTTGGGCAGCCGGTGCGTAACGGGCTGGTTCACAGCGCGATCCGGGCACCGCGCTCGATGGGGTCGGGCACGCCGGCGCTTCGCAGGTCCTCGGGCGTCATCGCGGTGCGGGGTGAGAGCTCGATCACGCAGTCGGGCTCGCCCTGGCCGTCGGTGGGCACATCCACGCCGACCTCAGCGAGCCAGCGGGCGGCGCGTTGGGTCTGGATCTGAGCGCTCGAGGCCGGCGAGTCGACGCCCTCGGCGTTCTTGATCGGCGCGAACTCCTCGACGCGGTCGGTCTCATAGATGATCGATCCTTGCGCGAGCTCGAGCGCGTCGAAGACGAACTGCTCGAGTTTCACGCCGTTGGGCTCGCTCGGCGTGACGGCCTCGCCCGTGTCGGGGTCGACGTGCGGGATCTTCTTGTCCGCGCGGTGGAAGGGCAGCGCGAAGTCCGGGTCGCCGCCGACGCGGGCGACGAAGTCGACACCCAGCGCGTGGATCGCGATCGAGCCCGCAAGGAAACGCAGCGTGCCGTCGGCCGTGGTCTCGCGCTGGAGGTCCATCGGCAGGTCGGAGTACTCGATCACGCGGACCTTGCCATCGACCGAGCAGAAGTTCCCGAGCTTCTCCTCGGGGTAGGCCTTGGGGATCATCTTGCTGGACATCTCGCCCGAGGAGCCCTCGCCCGCGGCGTGCAGCCCGAGGAACACGGGGTCGATCGGCTTCACGATCGGATTGTCGACCTGGAAGTACGAGATGTGCTCGATGCCGCGTCGCTGCATGTCCTCGATGCTCCCCGATCGAACGAGCGCGCTGAGCGCGCCGCCGTGCCCGTCGGGATTGGTCGCGATCGTGCATGGGTTCGCGAGCAGCACGCGGCCGGTGGCGGCGTCGAAGCTCGGCATGGTGCCCTGGGCGAAGAATCGCACGTTGCCCTGATCGAGCCCGAGGTAGTCGTGCGTGTTGAAGAACGAGCACGTCGCGTCGTGGTTGAGCGGGCTGGTCATGATGTACCAAGGAATCACGCGCCCGAAGCGGTCCTGGGCGGCGAGGATCGCGTCGGCGAACATCTGAAACAGCGGCTTGCGCGTCACGGCGCCCGCGGGGTAGCAGCCCTTGGGGCCGTCGTACCCCAGACGGGAGCCCTGTCCGCCGGCGACGGTGAAGCACGCGACCTTGCCCGCCCGGAGCAACGCCTCGCCCCTTGCGCGGATGTCGGCCTCGTCCCACCCGTCGCCGTTGCGGGCGAAGTAGGGGGCCGGCTCGATCGACTCGGGCAGCGAGAACTCGGGGCGGGTGGTCACGTACTTCTCGACCCAGCCCGGCACGCAGGACCAGTCGATCGCGCGGATCTGCCGGGCGAGTGCCTCCTGCTCGGTGTGGTTGAGGCGGTCCCAGAACGCCAGGAGGTGCTCCTGGCCGGCCGGGGCGAGCAGGTCGAGGAGTTCTTGCGCGGTGGTCATGGGGTGCTCCTTGGTCGTGCGCTGGGGTCGACTTCCGCCGCAGTCTATGGCCCGTCCTCGGTAGGCTTGGGCGATGAGCGATCAACAGTCGAGCGGCGCGCACGCGCCGCCGGAGACTCGGCCCCGGTTCGGACAGGCGCGGGCCTTGCCCGCGGGCGTGCTTGTCGCGCCGTCCATCCTCTCGGCGGACTTTGCCTCGATGGGCGCGGACGCGGCCGGCGTGCTCGACGCGGGGGCCGACCTGCTGCACGTGGACGTGATGGACGGGCACTTCGCGCCGAATCTCACGATGGGCCCCGACATGGTCGGTGCGCTCCGTAAGGCGCTGCCCGACGCCCACCTCGATGCGCACCTGATGGTCACCGACCCCGATCGGTTCGTTGAGCCCTTCGCTCGGGCTGGGGCCGACCACTTCACCTTCCACATCGAGGCACGCTCGGGCCGGGACGCCCGGCGTCTTGCCGACCGCGTGCGTGAGGCGGGCATGACCGCGGGGCTCGCGATCAACCCGCCGACCGACCCCGCCGAGTTTCTCGCGGTGGCCGATGCGTTCGAGTTGCTGCTGGTGATGAGCGTCAATCCTGGTTTCAGCGGGCAGGCGTTCATGCCCGAGGTGCTCACGACCGTGCGGGCTGTGCGCGATCGGGTGGGCGATCGCGCGCGGGTGCAGATGGACGGCGGCGTCGCGCCCGACACCGCGCCGGCGTGTGTGCATGCCGGGGCCGACGTGCTCGTGGCGGGGTCGGCGGTGTTCTCGCACCCTGCTGGGGCACGCCGCGAGGCGATCGCCTCGTTGCGGGGGGGCGCGTAGACCTGTGGGTGGGGCTCTGGGCGGGAATATCCTAGTAAAATGCGAACGTATTGATTCCGTCGGATGGATTCTCGCGGGCGGCGTGGGTCATAGACTCCGGCCCGCCCGATGAAACCGGAGCGGACGAAAATCGCTGGTGCACGCCCGATCGCGTAGGTCGGGATGCTCCAGCCGGCGAGACGAGATCCATGGCCAAGTCCGATCAGCTCACGTTCGTCCTCGTGCCGGCCGGCTCGACGGCGTGGGAAGAGGCCGGCCGGGTGACCGGCGGGGCCGATCTTCCGCTTTGCCCCGAGGGGCGGGCGCAGGCGTCCAAGGCCGCCGATGAGCTCGCGGCCCGCTCGATCTCGCTCGTGCTGCACGCGGCGGACGACGCGTCGGTCGAGACGGCCAAGCTGATCGCGTCGGCAACGGGCTCCGGCTGCAAGACCCGAACGGTCGAGGCGCTCGCGGAAATGTCGCTCGGCCTCTGGGAGGGCTTGGCGGCCGAGGAGTTCGCCGAGAAGTTTCCCACCGCGTCGAAGCAGTGGCAGGAGGATCCGGCGTCGGTGGTGCCGCCCGAGGGCGAGACGCTCTCGGCGGCGGACGAGCGGATCATCGCGTCGCTGGCCCGCGCTCTTGAGAAGACCAAGACGGGCGGCGCCGTCGCGGTCGTGCTGCGCCCCGTGGCGCTCGGTCTTGTACGATGCTGGCTCAGGGGTTTGCCCGTGTCCAAGGTCTGGGAATCGGGCGACCCGGACGTCTCGACCGGGGCTGCCGAGTGGCACGCCCTGCCGAGAGCCGAACTCAAGGGTGTGCGAGCCCGCACGAGCGCGTGATGCAACCTGGCCCCGCCCGCGGGGCAAGCCCAGTCGGCACCGGCCGGACGAGGGGCTGTGCACAGGCAGGAAGGACTCTGCTCGGATGAAGACCCAAGCGATCGCCCGCAGCTGGTCGGACGTGAAGCCCGCGAAGCGTTCGGCCATTCCCGAGGGCCTCTGGCTGCGCTGCCCCGCGTGCTCGAGCATGATCTACCGCCGGCAGATGGAAGCCAACCAGCACGTCTGCCCCGACTGCAACCACCACTACCGCATCGGCGCGACAGAGCGGGTGCGTCAGCTGGCCGACCCCGACTCGTTCGTCGCGGAGTTCGACCACCTCGAGAGCGTCGACCCGCTGCGATTTACCGACCTCAAGGCCTACCCCGACCGCGTCGTGAAGGAGAAGGCTAAGTCAGGCAGACCCGACGCGGCCCTCGCGGGCGAGTGCTTCATCAAGGGCCGCCAGGCGATCGTCTGCTGCCTCGATCTGCACTTCATGATGGGCTCGATGGGCTCGGTCGTGGGTGAGATCGTGACGCGGTCGATCGAGGTCGCCACCGAGCGGAGCCTGCCTCTGGTCGTCGTCAGCGCCTCGGGCGGCGCTCGCATGCAGGAGTCGGGGCTCAGCCTGATGCAGATGGCCAAGACCTCCGCGGCGCTCGCACGCTTCGACGACGCGGGCGGCCTGTTCATCAGCGTGCTGACCGATCCGACCACGGGCGGCGTGACCGCGTCGTTCGCGATGCTCGGCGACATCATCCTCGCCGAGCCCAAGGCGCTCATCGGCTTCGCCGGGCCACGCGTGATCCAGCAGACCATCCGCCAGGACCTGCCCGAGGGCTTCCAGCGCAGCGAGTTCCTGCTCGAGAAGGGCCTGGTCGATCGCGTGGTGCACCGCCACGACCTGCGCAGCGAGATCGCCCGCCTCATCGACTACACCGGCAAGTGACACCCACCGACGACCACGACGGCGAGCGCCGGCACCCGCTGCGGCGAGGCGTCGGCGCGATCGCCCGGCTCGCCACGCCGCACCCGCTCGGGCTGCTGGCGGGGCTGGCGTTCAGCGCGTGCATGGTCGGGGCGTTCGCGCCGTTCGATCTCTGGCCGCTGGTGTTTCTCGCGCCGTTGCCGCTCGTGCTGCTTGCCGGTGCCCGCGATCGCGGGCGTGCGGCGGTCTGGGCGGGCGTGGGCAGTGGGGGGATGTGGGCATGGTTTAGTTGGTGGATGTGGACGGTGACCGCCGCGGGCACGCCGGCGCTGATCGCGCACCAGATGATCTTCGTGGCGGCGTTCGTCTGGGTGGTCTCGGGCGTTCGCGGGCGACTGCCGACGGTGGGGATGGGCGTGGTCGTGCCGATCGTGTGGACGGGCATCGAGGTGCTGCGTGGCAGCGTGTTGTGGGACGGGTACCCCTGGTACCTGCTCGCGCATCCGTTGATCGATGCGGAACCGCTGCATCGGCCCGCGGCATTCGGCGGGACGTACCTGGTCTCGTTTCTCGTCGCGGCGTGGTCGGGGATCGTCGTCGATGCGCTCCGCCGACCTCGATCTAGGCACATGCTCGTCCAGCAGGGCGTGGTGGCGGGGTTTGTCGCCGGCGTGTGGGCGGTCGGGGCGGTGCTGCCTCGGCCTCAGACGGTCGGCAACGCTCGGCTCGCGGCGGTGCAGACCAACGTGCCCGTGTCGAACAAGCTCGCCTGGACATGGGCGCAGCGCGTCGCGGACTTCGAGGCGTTCATCGAGCTCACGACCGACGCGGCGCGCGAGGAGGTCGACGCGATCGTTTGGCCCGAGACGATGTTCCCGGGCGAGACGCTCGATCCCGACGCGGTCTCGTCGGAACGCCGCGCGAACCTCGTCTGGCCGAACGCGCTGCCGACGGGCGAGGCGCTGCCCTCCACCGCGATCGTCGACGCGCTGCTCGACTATCAGCAGTGGCTCGGCGTGCCGATGGTCGTGGGCAACACGGGGTTCGATCGCTTCGCGGTCGACACGGCGGGCGGCGAGATCGCGTACGACTGGGACGCCCAGTTCAACAGCGCCTTCGTGATCGACCGGGGCCGGGTGCTCGATCAGCGGTACGACAAGATGGTGCTCACGCCCTTCGGCGAGGTCATGCCGGGCATCTCGCGCGTGCCGCGTCTCGAGCGGGCGCTGCTCGCACTCGGGGCTGGGGGCATGACCTTCGAGCTCTCCGCCGGACAGTCGCCGATCGTGCTGGAGGTGGATCGGCGCGGCGGCGACCCGCTTCGCCTTGCCACGCCGATCTGCTTCGAGGTCACCGCGCCTCGGGCCTGCCAAAACCTCGTCTTCGCGAGCGGCCAGCGCCGGGCGGACGCGATGGTCAGCCTGAGCAACGACGGTTGGTTCGGCGGCTTTGACCGCGGCCGGGCCCACCATCTCCAGATTGCGCGGTGGCGCTGCGTGGAGCTGGCGACGCCGATGCTGCGGAGTGTGAACACGGGCATCTCGTCGGCCATCGACGCCGACGGGCGGATGCTGGGCCAGCTCCAGCCGCGGGTCCCGGGCGTGCTCGCGGTCGACCTGCCGACCACGGACGGCGTGACGCTCTACGGCCGAGTCGGCGACGCCTTCGGCTTCGCGTGCTTCTGGCTGACCGTCGCGATGGGCGTGGTGCTCCTGGTGCTCGACCTCCGCCGGGACGCGGGCGAGATCGACGCCGAATGATCTTCCAGCACCCGCCGAGCCGATGACCGTCTGGCGCGTCCCCCGGCGGGCGGCCTCGGCGTGCGAACCGCGCGGGCCGCGCCCCCGTAGGCTTCGGCACGCGGGCACGCCGGCACGCGCAACGTCGGCCCGCTGGGTTGCTGCAGGGGATATCGCGCGAACCGGCTGG
>CAYQAD010000010.1:11521-25147 GCA_964415125.1 uncultured Phycisphaeraceae bacterium
ACGCGCAACGTCGGCCCGCTGGGTTGCTGCAGGGGATATCGCGCGAACCGGCTGGTCCGAAGCCGGCCGCCCGGACCACGCTCCAGACCACGCTCTTGAGGAAGACACTCCATGACCAGTCGCACCGCTCGATCCGCCTGCCGCCCCGTGCTCTGCTCGCTGATCGCGGCGGCTGCCACGCTTTCGACGCTCGCGGGCTGCGCGGGCGGTGGGGGGGGCGGCGATGGGCAGTGGGTCAACGGCACGTTCGTCGAGAGCAAGTACCGCGACCCGATCCAGCGTTCGGCGCTGCGTGAGCGTGCGGTCGACCTGCTGCTCGACGCGACGACCGCTGGAGACCCGCAGACCCGCGCCAATGCGCTCGAGGCGCTCACGAGCGCACCGACGCGACTGGAGACGGTGATTGGCTCGGGGCTTCGGGATTCCAACGAGGGCGTGCGCTCCGTCGCGGCGCAGATCGCGGGACGAGAGCGGCTTCGCGGCTCGCTGCCCGACCTCGAGTCGATGCGCTCGGACCCGTCGATCTACGCCAAGCTCAGCGCGATCTATGGGCTCGCGAGCATCGGGTCGGCGGTCGACCAGACGCCGCTGGCAAGCGCCCTGCTCGACCATCCGTCCACGCGGGTCCGCGCCCACGCCGCGTTCCTGCTCGGCGAGCTCGGAAACCGCTCCGCCCGCGGCCTGCTGACCGATGCTCTCACCACCGACATGCCCCGGGCGGGCGCTGCCGAGTTGAAGCTGCTCCAGCTCCAGATCGCCGAGGCGCTGATCAAGCTCGGCGAGGAGGAGCAGGTGCAGGCCGTGCGGGCGGCGTTGTACCCCTCGCGACCCGAGGAGCTCGAGGCGACGGCTCTGGCGGTGCAGATCATCGGCGAGGTGCGCGATCGTGCGTCGATCGACGAGCTGATCTACATCTCGGCGTACACCGACGAGGGCGGGCGGGCGATGCCCGCGGAGGTCCGCCTCGCCGCCGCCCTGTCGCTCGCGAAGCTGGGCGAGCGTCGCGGCGACTTCATCGCCGATGAGTACCGGTTCGACCCGTCGGCCGCGATCCGGGCCCAGGCCGCGTTCGTGTACGGCGAGACGGGTCGGCTCGAGAACCTCCCCAAGGTCGAGAACATGCTCGACGACCCGGACCCGCGCGTCCGCGTGGCAGCCGCCGCCAGCGCGATCCGCACGCTTGACATCGTCCAGTCCAGGTCGTGACGCATTTGGGCAATCGGCGTGCACAGTGGGGAGCGCGGCTGGGCTGCGATGAGGCGACGTTGTGGGCGGTGCCCCGCGTCGCTGCCAGGCGTCTGGCTGTTTGACGCCTCCGGGCCGGTTCGGTAAAAATTCAGGCCCGTCCGCGATCTGCCGGGCCGGCTCGTGCAACCACGGGCGGTCGGCGGGCGGAGCGTGAGCGGGAACCGTGCCCCACCCGGGGCGTCGCACCACCGAGATTGACCGCGTTCTGGTGGCCGAATCGCCAGCACGCGGGGCGGGGCCGTGCTACGGTTGCCCGCGACGCCGACACGCCGGACGCGTGTCGGCTCACCACCAGCCAAGCCACCGCGTTTGTCTCGCGGCTTGTGGCCCCCGCAGGAGACCTGCCCGTGCACATTCTGACGAAGGTGTTCGTCCTCTTTGCCGCTGTGCTGAGCCTCTTGCTCGCGGCGTTGACTATCCCGTTCGCCTACAACGCCAACGCGATCAACGAGGCCTTCCTCGACGAGCGTGACGCGAAGGACGCCGCCCTCGGCCAGCTCCAGGCCCAGTCGACCGCGTTCGACGCCGAGCTCAGCCGCCTGCAGGGCGAGATCGCGACGATCCAGAACGACCTCGCCCAGCGCGAGGCCGAGATCAACGACCTCCGCAGCGAGAACACCCGCCTGCTCACCGACAAGCGCAACGCCGAGAACGCGCGGGACGCGATCGCGGGCCAGGTCGACCAGTTCGGCGAGACGATCAAGACGCAGACCGAGCTCGTCGCGAACTACCGGGCCGAGATCACGGCCCTGCGTGACGCCGAGCTTCGCTTCCGCCGCGAGAAGCTGCAGCTCGAGGATCGCGTGAACGACCTCGAGAGCAACAACGAGGTGCTCACCCAGACCCAGCGCGCGCTGCAGGAGCAGCTTGCCGAGGCCCGCGAGGCGATGGACTCGGGCTTCTCGAGCCGATCGGGCGAGGGCGCCGCGGCCGGCGAGCCGTTCGTCTACAGCGGCCCGGCCATCATCGGCCGCGTCCGCGAGGTCGAGCGTGACGACGCGACCGGCCAGCTGCTCGCCCGCGTTGACCTGGGCCAGAACGACCAGGTCCGCGAGAACATGAAGCTCTTCATCACCCGCGGCGACGAGCAGTTCCTCGCGAACCTCGTCGTCGTCGAGACCGACCTCGAGTGGTCGGTCGGCCGGATCGACACGCTCGGCACGAACAACAGCATCCGCCCCGGCGACATTGTCCGCTCGACGCTCCAGTAAGCCCCAGGGCCGATCGCGCGTCGGGCCCATCCGCCCGGCCCGCTGCGAAAGCCGGCCCGCTCTGAACCCCATCTGAGGCTTGCCGAGCCGAGTCTTGATCGAGGAACTGACCCATGGCCGACTTTGGAATGCAGATGCCCGGCGGCAAGGTGCAGCGGGGGCCCGTCCCCGACGTCTACGCCGCGCTGATGGCGCTCGCCTGCGTGGCGCTGGTGGCGGCGTGCGTTGTCGTGTATCAGGGTGCCGCCCGCGTCGGGCCCGACGGCAACGCCATCGGCATCCAGGACCAGAACAACCTCAAGCTGCCTCGCCGATAACTCGGCACGGCACCTCGCCCGCGCTGGCCGGCTGCCCAGTCGTGCGGCGCGACAGAACCAGCCGCCGGCTCGCTTGACACGCGAGGTTTCCCGGCTAGATTTCCTCCCCGCCAGACCGCTGTTTGCGCTGGTGGACGACAACTCGGGGCGGTAGCTCAATTGGTTAGAGCATCGGACTGTCGATCCGAAGGTTGCGGGTTCGATTCCCGTCCGCCTCGCTTCTCAAGCGCCCTTGGCGATCCGCCAAGGGCGTTGTTGTTTTGCCGCTCTTTGTTTAGCCGCTCTGATGACCGATCATGCCGAGATCGATATCGCCGGTGCGCGATCAGCGTTGCTCCGGTGGGTGCTGTGGCCGGTGCCACTGGTTCGGCTTCTCCATGCTGGAGACTCGAGTTCGCGTGCCCGACGCTCGGCTTGCGCGCGGCCGATGAGCGCGTCGTGCTTAGTTGGCGCCGATGGACCCGAGGAAACATCGGTTTTGGTGACTTCGTGACTTCGTGCTTGTTCATCGCGTGAACGGCAAGTACGGTCGTCCGCCGGCCGCATGGTCGGCCGGGTGTCCGCAGGTCGTTCTGTCGAGTGTGGGGTAACTGCGAATGTCAACTGTTGGACTGAAGGTCGCGGTGATCGGTCTGTGGGTGCTCGCGGCGCAAGGTCAGCCCGTGCAGTACCGGCTCAACACCGCGTCAACGCTGACGAAGTCGCCGACGATCGCCGTCGATGTTGACCAGGATGGCCGGGTCGACCTGGTCGCAGCCGAGGACACGGAATTCAATCAACGCTTGCTGTGGCTTCGGAATCTCGGTGGCGTGCCGCCGGAGTTCGAGACGCTCGATATCGGCGACCGCACAGCGAGCGGCAGCAGCATGCCCTTCCTCGCCGCCGAGGATATGGACGGCGATGGCGATGTCGATTTCGTGTTCACAACCGTCGCCTTCTTTGGCAACTCGTCGCGCCTCTACTTGGTCGAGCAGACCGACGACGACGCCGACCAGTGGCCGCGCCGGACCCTGCCAAGCACCGAGCGGATGCAAGATCTGCGGCTCGCCGACCTCGACGGCGACGGCCACGTCGACATCATCACGCTGCAGAACCGCAGCGAGACAAACAATACACGCGGATTGCGTTGGTACCGCAACGACGGCGCGACACCGCCGAGCTTCATCGAGCAGGATTTCCGCAGCGTGTCGAACGCGCCCGAGCTGATTGAGGTTGGCGATCTCAACGGTGACGGGAAGCTCGACGTCGTGTTCGCGACGGGGAATTCTTCGTCTCCGCTGTTAGTCCTCAATCAGTCCGCAGCATCCGTGCCCGGAGCGATCGACTTCGATCAGCGATTTCAGAATGCAAGCGCCGGCTCCGAGCCGTCGTTTGGATATGACGCGTTGCTCGTGGTCGATATCGATCAAGACGGCTTGCCCGAGATCGTCGCGGGAGACACGAGCGAGACCGCGATCTGGTCATTCGATTCGATGGCGAGTTCCGGGCTGGTCTTCCAGCGTGAGCTGATCTCGCCCACGCCGTTCCAGATCACGGACGCCGATGCGCTCGTTGCCGACGACGTGGACGGCGACGGCGACGTGGACATTCTGTTGAACACCGACGACGCGGGGTACATCGTCCAGCTTCGCAACGACGGCTGGCCGGCGATGCCGCTGGTGCCGGTCAACCTCGGCCTCCCGATCTCCTCGCCGGACTTTCGCATCGGGCAGGCGGCCGATGTGGACGGCGACGGCGATACCGACCTGATCATCGTGGAAGGCGAGTCCACAAGCACCACAAGCGACCTGACCACCTCGCGCTGGCTCGAGCGCACGCTGGTGCAGAACCAGCGCACCCTTGCGACGTTCTCGACGCTGCAGGACGCGATCGACGCCGCGTCTGCCGGCGACACGATCCTCGCCGATCCGGGCGCGTTTGGCGATCCGGCGATCGACCTGGCTGGCAAGGCGCTCACGCTCGAGTCGACCGGTGGTGTGCGGACGTCCGCCGGCGGCGTGCTGACGCTTGCGCCCGGCGCGTCGATTGATGCCGACTTCGGCGAGTCGATCGCGATCGACGGTGATGTCGCGCTCGAGACGCCTGGCACCGCAACGCTTGCCGGCGACGCGGTTGTGGTCCGTCGCGCCCCCGCGCTTGGGCCGGGAGCGGTGTTGCAGCTCGACGGCGTCTCGGCGGCGCTCGAGGCGAACGAGCAGTTCCGAGTTCGGACCTTCTTTGAGCGAACGACGCCGAGCGAGACGGCCTCGATTCGCCCGGGCCTGCAAGCGTGGGGCGACATCAACGACGACGGCCTTCTCGACCTCGCCTTGGCGACATTCGGCAGAGGTGGCCCGGGCGATCCGTACGCCATCCGCATCATCGAAACCCTGGGAAGTATCGATGCGACGGCGGGGTCGCTGATCGAGTTCGCGGGCTTCGATGGCGGTGATCCCGCACTGGTCGACCTCGATCTCGACGGCCGGCTCGATCTGGCAACCTCGCTCGACGACACGGGCGAGGTGCGATGGCAGCGCAACCTCGGCCCCGCCGGTGGGCCGGGCACGCCGACGACGTTCGCGGCGCCGCAGGTGCTGTTGACGGGCGGCGCGGGCGTGACGTCACGCGGTGTCGCGGACATCGATCAGGACGGGTTCGACGATCTGCTCATTGGCGGCGACACGCACGTGCTCGCGCGGGCCGGCGGTCCGCTCGTCGTCGGACCGACAACGCCTGGGGGAACCGGGAACCTCTACGCCGTCACCGATCTCAATGGCGACGGTGTGGTAGACCTTGTGTTCACGCCAGGATTTGGATTCGGAACCATCAGCGTGTCGTACGGGCTCGGCACGTCACCCGAGCCGACGTTTGGCCCGGGCACAAACATTCCGTTGATCGTCGATGGCTTCTTTCAGTACTCGACACTCAACCCCGCCGCGGGCGACTTCGATCTCGATGGCGACATCGACCTCGCCGGTGTGAACTCCTTCGAAAACGACCTGGTCGTCTTCCTCAACGACGGCGAACCCAACCCATCATTCGTGCCGGTGATTGTCGACGGTGGACCTGTTTCCGGCGAGCTTGCAGCGGCGGATTTCGACCTCGACGGGGATGTCGACATCGTCTCGACTCGGCTCGGACTGACCGTCTTCCGCAACGACCTCGGGAGCCCACCGTCCTTCTCGCGTGTCGAGTTGCCGGGCGACTTCGGAACGTTGACCAGCGCGATCGTCGACGACTTCACCGGTGACGGCCGGCCCGACTCGCTGCTCCTTCGGAATGCCTCGTGCTCCGTTGATACCGGCGCGTGCGAGCAGGTGCTGATCGTTGAGGGCCGAGGCCGCATTGCGGCACAGCTCGACGCGCCGGGCAGCCGCATCGAGAGTCTCGGGCCGCTCCAGATCGGCCGCGGCGCCGTCGCCGTCGGTGTTGGGGCCGAGCTCGTCGCGCCGAAGATCACGCTGCTCGACGCGGGCGCTGCGACCACCGAGTCGGTGACCCTGGCCGGGGCGGGGACGGTGCGTGCCGACGTGATCGAGAATGCGGGAACGATTGTCGCCGACCTTGCCGGCGGATTGACCATCGCCGGCCAGCTCCGTCAGACGGTCGCGTCCGCGAGCCGGGCGGGACGCATTCGCGTCGCGCTCGAGTCGGCGGCCGATGTCGGCCCTGGTGTCTCGATTGTGCCGGGGGCCAGTGCTTCAGCCGCCTCGGAGCTCGCCGGCGCCCTCGTCATCACGCCTAGCCCGCAGTTTGACCCTTCGGCTCTCACGCAGCCGATCGAGGTCGTGAGTTCCGCCGAGGGCATCGCGGGCACGTTCGATGCCGTACTCGTCGCGCCGGCGCTCGCTGGCGACCAGTTTCTCACGGTCGACTACGGTGTCACGCCGCGCCCGGCTGGCCGGTCATCTGGCACCGTCTCGCTCGGCGTTGCATCGCTCTCTGGTGATCCCGAGCTTGCCCCGCCCACGGGCTTCACGACGCCCGGCGCGCCGACCGACGCCGTGACCGCTGATGTCAATAACGACTCCTTCGACGACGTTGTGCTGGTGATCCCGGGAGCCGGCGGGGCTGGTGGCAACCTCACGCTGCTCATCTCTGATGGCGTTGGCGGCTTCGCACAGCAGATCACGGTGCCGACGGCGATCGACCCTCGGGGTGTTGCGGTCGGCGACATCGATCAAGCGGGCGGTCTCGACATCGCCGTGACGGGCTTCGGCGACGACACGGTTCGGGTGTACTCTACGGACGGGGCAGCCACGCCATCGGTCGCGCTCGAGTCGACGCTTGGCGTAGCCGAACTGCCGCTGCTGTCCGAGCCTTTCGACATCGTGGTTGGCCAGTTCAACGGCACGGGGCCGGACGATGTAGCGCTCACGAGCTCGGGCTCGGACGTCATCTATCTGCTCGAGACGAAGGAGGACCCGATGATGGACCCCTTCGAGTTCGAGCCGTGCGAGGTGCCCGCCGGAACACGTCCGAAGAACCTCGCGGCGCCCGCCCTTGCTGATCTCGATGCAGACGGCATGGTGGACTTCCTGGTGGGCAACGCCGCACAGGGCGGCTTCGGTGTTTCGGTCATCACATCCGCGGGCGGCTTTTCAGTGACGACATTCCCCCTCGGTGACGAGCCGGGCGAGTTGTTGCTGCGCGACTTCAACGGAGACGGCGAGCCGGATGGTGTGGTCGTGCGACCCGATGGCGACGTGCTTAGTGTGCTGCGCAACACGGGCGTCGGCGTGTTCGCGCCGCCCGCGGATTTGCCCGTCGGTGTGGCCCCGCGCAGCCTCGCCGCCGCTGATCTCGACACTGATGGTGATGCCGACCTCGCGGTCGTGACCGGCATCGCGAGCGATCGTGTTGTGCGGCTTCTCCGCAATGACACGCAGTCCGCCGGCCAGCTGGTGTTTGCGTCGACAGACCAGATCGAGGTCGCGGACGACACAAGCCTTGTGCGCGCGGGCGATCTCGACGCCGATGGCCGAGAGGACCTTGTCTCGCTCTCCGGCGCCTCGACTTCCTTCCGCAGCAAAACGCAAGAGGGCGGCGCTGTGCTTCTCAATCCGGGGCCGTGCGTTGCTGATGTCACGACCGATGGCACCTCCAATGGCGTCCCCGACGGCGAGGTGACCCTGAGCGACTTCAGCTACTACCTCACGCTCTGGTCGGCTCGGGATTCCATCGCTGATGTGACGACCGATGGGTCTGCCAACGGCGTGCCAGATGGCGGCGTGACGCTGAGCGACTTCTCGTACTACCTCGGTCTCTGGTCGGCAGGATGCCCGTAGTGGCGCGAGCACTCCAGCGGCGTGTTGGCGATCCGGTCGTGAGCGGCAGGACTTCGCGTGGGTCGCACCAACGTCGTTCGTGTGGTTGGAGCGAAAGAGGACCGGCGACGGCTAAGCGCATTCAGGCGAGCACCGCGGCAGACGAGACATCGCCGAGCTTCCACCCCGTGCCGGGGCGCGCCGTGAGCCAGACAACCTTGCCGTCTTCGGACGTGCCGACGATGATCTGAGTGCTGTCGGTCGAGGCGATGGCGGAGATCGGCTGGGTTGCTCGCGGCCGATTCGCTCCAAAGCCCGATGTCAGGTTGGTGACGTTCCAGCCGTTGCGCCACCAGAGGCTGACGGTCTGGCCGTTGCCGTCAATGCCGACGAAGTTCATGATGTTCGCTGGTCCGAAGTATCCCGTGAGCGAGTCCGGCGCGAAGCGTGGCGCTCCCACGGTCTCGGTGAGGTTGACCGACGACCAGCCCGTTGGCTGTGTCCACCACACCACCCAGACGCGCCCGCGCGCGTCGAGCGCTCCGATGTTGATCGCGTCCCACGACGTGATGAACGCGCTGACACCACCCGTAAGCCTGCCGATGCCCGCGACGGTGTCGAGCCGGTCACTGCGCCAGGGCCTGGATTCCAGCTTCGAGACGCCCCAAAGCCTGCCGGCGGCGTCGAGCCCGATCAGCGCGGTCTGTCCCCACGGCGTGACATAGCCCGTGAGCCGCGTGAGCCCCGGATCGGCGAAGCCCTCGCGGATGAGCTGCTTGGAGATGTTGGCGTAGGTCCAACGCTGGCCGTTGCCGGCTTGGCCGTAGATCGCGAGCTTGCCAGCGCGCGTGAAGCCAGCCACATTCGCACGCCCATCGGGACCGACGAATGAGTACAGCCCGGAGACCAACGCGTCCTTGCCGAGCTCGGCGCTGAGGTTACGGCCCTGCCACTCGCCGTTGCGTTGGGCGAAGATCAGCAAACCGCGGGGCGTCGCGACCGCAACGCTTGCCCTGCCGGTGCGGGGGTCGACGAACGCCTCGGCGTCGAATACCACCGGCGTGTTCGAGCCGAGGTTCAGCGTGGTCACCGTGACCCGCCCGCCTTCCTCCTCGAAAACCAGGGCCCGGCCGTCCTCGTTGACCGCGACGGTGAAGATCCTGCCGTCTGGCGTGACGGCAGCGGACGGAGCGCTGTCGTCGCGCGCCGTGGTCGAATCGGTTGTCCGGATGGGCCGTGCGAACGCCGAGCCGCGGAGTCCAAACTCGTCTCTCGGCACCGCGAGGATTTGCAGCCGGCCGTAGGGGAGGGCGTCGGTCTGCTCCGGGGTGAGCCGAACGCGGAACTTGGTCGGTCCGCTACGATCCACACCGAGCAACTCGCCGCCATCGGCACGGCCGTTGCCATTGAGGTCGATGTAGAACGCGACGTTCCGAAGACCAAGCCCCGCGTTCGGATCGGTCTTCGCGATGATCGTCAGCGGCTGCCCGCGCTCGATTCGATTGGGTGCTTCGATGAGCACGGCCCCGCCGGGCGGCACGCTGGCCGAGCGTAGGCTCGCGGTGTTGTTGTCCTCGGCGAACTCGCGCACCTCGCCCCGTGCATCGGCCACGACGCCCAGCGACCACGTATCGCTCGAGAGGCGGACTCGTGATGAGATATCGATGGACGCGCCCGGCGCGAGGTCGCCGACACGGATCGTGTCGAGCACGGTGCCCGCTTGGTCGGTAATCGCAACGCGGAAGCGGCCCGAGGCGACCACGCCGTCGTTGCGGATGGTCGCAGAGAGCGTCACGCGGTCGCCCGCTCGTGCGACAGTGTCCGTCACCGCGATGCTCGAGAGGTCAACACGCAGATCAGCACGTCGGCCTATCCGTGTGATCTGCAAGCCGTCGGTCGTCGCGTACTCCTGCGAGAAGAACGTCGCCTTGAGCGGGCCGCCGGTCCCGAAATAGTCGGCGGTACTCTGCGCGACGAGCAACTCGCCAGTTGGCAAGAAGATCGACGTCGGGCTCTGGTGCACCCACTTGCCACGCGACAGCTGGGTTTGCCCGGTCCAGTCGGAAGACAGCTTCGCGTATCGGAGGTCGTGCAGCATGACCTGGGTCGTGCCGTCTACATCGGTCGCGTACTGCAGCGAGAGTCGCCTCGCGTCGGCGGCAAGCGCAAGGCCGCGGGGCGCGAGCAGGTCCGACGCGACGGTGCGCGTTGCGGACCAGAACTCGAACTCGGGGTCGTAGAAGCTCGATCGGATCGTCGTGCCGTCGTCGCCCTCCTCGGCCCATGCCAGCGCGACGCGGTTGTCGCCAAGCACCGTGGCGGTGGCTTCGGGGATGGACGATCCCGGCCCGGTGATCGCGACGGCCTGGCGCGCCGAGAACGACACCCCGTCGAACGTCGATGCCCAGACGGTGTCGCCCGATGCGCTGCTCGTGACCCAGGTCAGAAGGAACAGCCCGCCGCTGATCGCGGTGAGGTTCATCGAGTACGGGCGCTGGTTCGCGGTCGGCGCAGCTACCGGGTTGCCGAAACCGCTGCCATCCCACGGCCTGACGAAGATCGTGCCCCGCGGATCGAGCGACGTGTCTGACGCACGCACATACGCGAGCGCGCCCGCCCCGCCGGACTTGCTGAACGCAAGCGCTGGCTGCTCATCGAGCAGCGAATCGCTCGTGATGCGTTCGGGCGTCGTCCACGCCGTGCCGTTCAGTTGGGACCAGAACAAGTCAAACGAGTGCAGGTGCGAGCTCGCGCTGGTGGTCGACGACGCGGTGTTGCGCTCGGTCCACACGACCACGGGCGTCCGCCGGCGGAGGGCAAGCGAGAGCTCGCCCTTGTCGGTGTTGCTCGATGTGACGGGGGCCTCTGCCGACCACCGCCCGTCGGCATCACGCGAGAGCACGTAGACCTCGCTCGGGTCGCCTAGGTCGGTCGCGCGCAGGTACGCAAGCCACGTCGAGTCGTCGCGCCCGACCAGGTGGGGCGCAAACATCTCGGGCTGGGCCGTGCGGAGCGTGCTCGATGCGAGCAGCGGCCCGGGGTACCGCGGATCGAACGCGTCGGCGATGTTGGGAATGTCGATCAGGCGATAGCTGGCGATCTCTGCGCTGCCGGAGATGAAGCCGAACAGTGCGCTGCCCACAGCCTTGAGTACCAAGTCAATATTGGCCGGGAAGGTCACGTCCTTTTCGAGCGATCGGAATTCGACCTGGACGCCGACCTTGAACTCGCCCTCGAGCTTCAGGCCGCCTCGAAGGATCTCGCGCAGGCCGATGTCCGCCGTGACCGAGGGCGTGAATGCGAACTCGCCGGTGTACTTGGTGCCGCGCTGGTTGAGCCGATCTGTATCGGCGATGTACGTCGACACGGTCGTGAGCCCGAGGCTGAACGCGCCCTCGAACGCGGCCTTCACGTCGATGGTCGTGAGTCCGGGGATGCCAAAGGGCACCGGAAAGCTCAGCGGTGGCAGCTTGTATTCAAGTCCCGGCAGCTGGATCGATCCGGTCGACTCTTGCTGGTATGCCAGCTCGAGGTCGGGCGTGATCGCAAGCGTGACTTTCCCGCCGATCTTGAACTGCGGCTCGCTCACGCCGAATCCGACCGAAGACTCCGTGTTGGGCGTGCTCAGCGCGATTGTCCACGACTGCCCGACCTTGATCGGTGTGGCAACGGTGAAGAGGTCGAAGCCGAAGAGATTGAGCGAGAGCGTCCAGTTGGAGCTGCGCACGCGTGGGTCGACGCCCTTGTCGAGCGGAATGATGACGCCGTACTCGAAGCCCGGCGTGATGGAAATCGGGCCGGCGAACGCGGGCGCAAACTGCCCGAGCCGGGCGAGCCATGAGCTGGCGAAGTTTGCGCCGATGCCGGCATCCTCGCGGATCGTGAGGTCGTAGCGTGACTTCCTGCCGTTGAACTCGGCGGACACGAATAGGTTGTCGGTCGCGGGATCGAACCAGTCCGGGGTTGGTGCAATGTCGAGCCGCACATCGAATCGCTCGGACTCCGCGCCGGTATCGTCGACCGCGACGACCTGCAGGTACGCGCCCGGACGCACCGAGCCCATGTCGAACGTTGCGGTCCAGCCATCGGAGCCGTCGGCATCGGTCGATCGCTCACCGACCAGGCGGAACTGCACGAACGCGACGTCCGAATCCGGGTCGGAAACGACCGCGCGGAACTCGTTGAAGGCGACCACGCCGGAGATGAACCGTCCCGTGTACTGGGAGCGCACACGCTCGACGACCGGGGCGGCGGACTCGGCGGGGGTGACCGGGGCCTCCAGGTTGATCACGAGCGGGCTGTTGAGCAGCTCGTTGGTCGTGATGAGCACGCGCCCGGAGTAGTCGCCCCGTCGGTCGGCGCGGACAAAGACACGGATCGGCAGCGTCTCGCCCGGCGCGAGCGTGCGGCTGTCGATGGGGTCGGCCAGGCCGAACTCGTCGCCCTCGACCGTGGCCCCGAAGATCGTGAGTGGGCTGATGCCATCGTTCAGAACTGTGAATGTCTGGCCGAGCCGCTCGCGCGGGCGAGCGCCGATAAACTGGAGAACGCCGTCGTCGGACGCACCGCTGTCCTCGCGGACTCGCGCCGCAGCGCCCGAGCTCTCGGCGGCACCAAGGACTGACAGCATCGCGTCGACCACCTGCGACGGGCTGGAGCCGGTGGTGAACACGAGCGGGTCGTCGGCCGCGCCATCGTTATCAAGATCGCCGACCGTGCCTGTCTGGATGGCGTAATTCTCGAACTGCGGCCTCGGTCGACTGCCGTTGATGCTGAAGCCAACGATTTTGCCGCCGATGCTGTTCATCACCGCGATCACATCGCCCTCGGTTGCGGCCCCCGCCGGCAACATGAATCTCGGGTCGTCGGCGGACTTCAGCGGGTTGTCGGTTGCAATAACGAAGAACGGCACGGCGTCGCGTCGCAGCCTCATTGCCGGGTCTGTCGCGGCGCGAAACAGTGCCTCGGTACCCGATTCCTCCCGATCCCCGCCGCCGGAGGCCGAGATCCCGTTCAGCGTGCCGATGACGCGCGACGTATTCGTGGTCAGACGCTGCTCAAGCCGATAGGTGTAATCGCCCTCGCCTGGGAAGTCCTGGAAGGAGGCGACCGCGAACTGCAGGTCCAAGTCAAAGGTCGAAAACTGCGTGACGAGGCTCGAGAATGCCGACTGCACATCGTCGATGTGCGGCCTCATGCTCCCCGTCGCGTCGAGCAGGAAGACGATATCGAGCTTGGGGTCGGGGTCGCTGCCACCCTCGCCGAACAGCTGGATGTTCTGGGCGCCGACGTTCGTGCTGATGTTGATCGAGCCGATGTAGTCGATGTTCTCGGTGGGTGTGAAGCTCACAACGATGCGCGTCGACTCGCCTGGCTGGACGATGATGTCATCGATGGCGGACGCGCCGCTCTCCTGCGACACGCTGAACGCACCAGCGGGCGAGCTCTCCGAGAGCAACAATTGCTCGATGACGAGCGGCGCGCCGCCCGTGTTGCGCAGCGTGACCACGTCGGACCGCTCCGTCTCGAGCGGGACCTTCTCGAAAATAACCTCGTTGTCGTTGCGGACGCCCGACGTCTCAATGATCTTCAGCACCGGCGCGC
>CAYQAD010000011.1:0-24431 GCA_964415125.1 uncultured Phycisphaeraceae bacterium
CGGCAGGCCGCCCTCGCCGCCGGCGAGGCGCTGCGCGCCGGGGCCCTGGCCGTCATGCCCACCGAGACGGTCTACGGCCTGGCGGCCTCGGCCGTCTCGCGCGACGCGACCGCGAAGCTCGCGGCTGCCGTCGGCGCCGACGGGCCCGCCCACTCCACCTGGCACTGCCCCACCACGCAGCGAGCCCTCGACGCGCTCCCGATCACCCACGCGGCGCACCGCCGGCTGATCGAGTCGCTCACGCCCGGGCCCGTTCGCTTCCTGCTCGACCTGCCCCTCGAGACGATCGCCGCGACCATCGACGCCCTCGGCGCCCAGCGCGGCGCGATGGACGACGGCGTCTCGATCGCCCTGCGCATCCCCGACCACCCGCTCGCGGCGCTCGTGCTCGAATCGGCCGGCGAGCCGATCGTGGCCCACGGCATCGCGGCCGCGGGCTGGGGCGACGGACGGACGCTCGAAGCCCTCCCGCCCGACCACGGCGCCGACGCGGGCGTGGGCGTGGTGCTCGACGACGGACCCGCGCGCCTGGGCACACCCTCAACGACCGTGCGCCTGACCGAGGCGGGCGGCGTCGAGGTGCTCCGCGAGGGGTCGTACAACGCGCGGACCATCATGGCGGTCGTCCGCCGGCGGCTGCTGTTCGTCTGCACGGGCAACACCTGCCGGAGCCCGATGGCCGAGGCGCTGGCCGTGTCGCTCGCGCCGGGTGTCGTCCCCGCTGGCATGACCATCGAGGCCTCGTCGGCGGGCGTGGCGGCCCACGACGGCGCCCCCGCCACACGCGAGGGCCTCGAGGCACTCGCGGAAATGGGCGCTGCTGGGTCAGGCCCACCCCACCGCTCCCGGGCCCTGACCCGCGCGATGCTCGAAGAAGCCGACGAGATCTACGCGCTCACGCGGAGCCACCGCGACGCGATCCTCTCGCTGGACCCCACCGCCGACAGCCGGGTGCACCTGCTCGACCCCGCCGGCGGCGACGTGGCCGACCCGATCGGCGGGCCAGCCGAGGTCTACCGCCAGACCGCGGCCCAGATCGCCGAGATGGTCCACGCCAGACTCTCGTCGCCGCCATCGCCCGGCTGAGCACTCGAGGGCGACGCCGCGGCACCGACCCGCGAACAATCCAGCCCCGCGGGCCGTAGTGCTGCGGGCACGCACGACCGATCGCACACCGCTCCCGAAGGGCCCACTCGCATGCAGATCCTCCTCGGCTCCGACCACCGCGGCATCGACTCGGCCCTGCTCCTGCGCGACAAGCTCGAGCGCGAGGGGCACCGCGTCGAGCTGATCGCACCCGAACCCGGCACCGCGTGCGACTACCCCGAGCCCGCCTACGCCGTGGGCACCGCGGTCGTCCGCGGCGACGCCGAGCTCGGCGTGCTCGTCTGCGGCACGGGCATCGGCATGTCGATCGCCGCGAACAAGGTGCCCGGCGTGCGTGCGGCCCTCGTCCACGATGAGCTCACCGCCCAGCTCTCCAAGAGCCACAACAACGCCAACATCATCTGCCTCTCGGCCGACCTGCTGGGACAGAAGATCATGGAACAGATCGTCGATGTCGTGCTCCGCACGCCCTTCGAGGGCGGTCGGCACCAGCGCCGGCTCGACAAGATCGCCGCGATCGAGACCGGCGACGCGCCGGCCGAGGCCTCGCCCTCGTCCTGACACTCGCCGCCTCGACCACCCGAGCGAAGCCGACCCATCCAAACACGCTTCGGCTCAGCTGCGGCCGCGGCTGCGCGCTCACTCGTCGCCGGCTTGGGTGTCCGCGTCCGGCGTGGTCGGCAGGGCCGCGGGCGGCGCGCTGACCACCGCGGTGTCGGGCCCCGCACCGATCAGCAGCAGCCCGTCGAGGGCGTGCATCGAGCTCGGCGCGTGGGCGAGCGTGATGCGCCCCGTGCCGACAGCGCGGACCGAGCTGATCGTGTGGATCGTGAGGATGTGCGTCCGGGGCTGACCATCGCGGGGCGTGCCCTCGGCCATCGCGTCGAGCACCGCGAGGTGCTCGGTGCCGACCACCGCGGGCAGGAGCCGCCCGAAGCCCAGCGCGTCGGCCCCGGCGAGCGAGCCGTCCTTGTCGAGCGAGACGACGCCCTCGGAGGTCGACAGCACGAGACGCGACCCTCGGCGCGTGAGCTCGGGCACGCCTCGGGCACGCAGCAGCCCGCGCGTGTCGACCATGCCGGGGTCGGCAAGGCCCGTCTCGAGCGCGATGAGGTACAGCGCGTTCTGAGCGCCGAGCACCGCGATTCTGTTCGGCAGGATCCATGCGCCGTCGCTCGAGGCGATCGCGTCGTCGACGAGCTCCCAGTTGCTGCGCCCTTCTTCGAGGTCGATCGAGATCAGCATGCTCGAGAGCCCCGCGATCGCGGCCGATCCGCCATCGGCGAGGCGGACCCACCTCGGCCGCTCGGCGAGCGTGCCCGAGCCGTAGCGCAGCGCCCCGCTGCGGAGCTCGATCGACTCGATCAGGGGCAGCTCGGTGTTGGCCGTCGCGCCGAACTCGACGCCGGCGACGAGGGCGACGCCGCCCTGCGCGTCGATGTCGTAGACGATGCGTGGCGAGAGCTGCCGAGCCCAGAGCAGGCGTCCGCTGGCGATGTCGAAGGCCGCGGCGCGCCCGGAGCGTTCCACCGCGAGCAGCGTCGCGTCGTCGGCGGCGAGCATGAGCGATGACAGCTCCACGCTCATGTCGACCGGCGTGACCGCGAGCGCGGGCAGGTCGCCGTCTTGCAGGCGCTCGCCGCCCCCGACGCGCTCGTCGAGCACGGCGCGCACGGGGTCGGTGGTCCAGGTAACCGTGCCGGTGCCGAGCTCGACGCGTCGAAGCTCGACCCCGCGATCGCCGCGCGTCGCGAAGATCGCGTGGTCGCGCTCCAGGCGCACGAGCGACGCGGGCATCGGGCCCACGTCGAGCCTCCAGCGCTCGGCAAGCGCATGGCGATCGCCCTCGCGCACCGCGTCGAACAGCGCGATCAGGTCGCGGTCCGGGGATGACATCAGCACGCGATCGACCAGCGGCACGCCCCGCAGCACCGGCTCCATCACGCGCCAGCCCACGGCCACGCCGCCGGGCGCGAGCTCGGTGCCAAACCGAGCCGCGGCTCGCATGGCGGGCGCGTCGGACCCCGCGAGCAGCGAGGCAAGATCGAGCGGCTCGCCGTCGACCGTGGCGATCACGTCCGGATCGGTCTGGCGGACCTCACGCAGCAGCTCGCTGGCCGCGGTGGTGCGCCCGTCGAGCGCCAGCCGCGCGGCGAGTCGGCCCGTGATCTCGCCGACCAGCGACGGATCAACCTCACGGCCCGCGGTGCGCGAGAAGGCGGCGCTGCGCAGCCCCGTCCGCAAGGCCTGCGTCTCGGCCTCTGGGTCGTCGGCGGCGCGGGCCTGAATCGCCGCCTCCAGCAGCAGCGCCGGCGCGTGCGCGGAGACCGGGAAACGCGCCGCCGCCGCCAGCGCGTCGGCCTCCGCAGCGCCGGCACGGATCGAGCCCAGGACCGCCAGCGCATCGGCATCGAAGGGCGCGTAGACATCCGGGCCGAACGTGAGCAGCAAACGCCGAAGGCGACGGATCGCCTCGAGCTCGGCGCGGACCTGCAGGTCGGGCCCGTCCCACGTGCCCGCGGCGAGCGCGGGGTCGTCGAGCACCATCTGGTAGCTGCCCGCGGCGTCGACCGGCTTGCCCATGATCTCCAGCAGCCAGCCCCGCGCGATGAGCTGGGTCACGCGCTCATCCCGCGAGCCGACCGTCAGGCCCATGCGCTCGATGACGTCGGACAGGATCGGGGGCGAGGGGATCGTCGGCCGACCATCGCCCCGGCCCGACCGCGCGAGCAGGCTCGCCTCGACCATCTCGTGGAGGACCTGGAACAAGCGAGCACGCGTCTGGGCGCTGCCCTCGGCGAGCGGATCGACATCGAGCGCCGCGAGCGCGCGGTCCACCGCGGGCACGATCTGCTCGACTTGCTCGGCCCGGTACGCCAAGTCCGCCAGCGTGATCGCGGGCCCCGCGTTGGCCGGCTCGCGCTCAAGCCGGGCGAGCAGCGCCCGCGCCGCGTCTTCCCAGATCAGGAAGCTCGCGAGCTCTTCCTCGCCTGCCATGATGATCTGGCTGCCCAGCGTCACCGCGTTGCCCGTGCGATCCAGCTCGATGACCTCGGGCGCGTCAATACGCTCGGGACTGACCAGCGCGAGCCCCGTGGGCAACGGCACCGCGACGCGGTCGCCCGCGACCGAGACCCGGCCGGTAAGCGGCACCCCCCAGCCGACGACCCGCGACGCCTCCTGCTCGAAGCCCGCCTTGGGCACGAACTGCACGCGGTCGTTGCCCACACCCACGAGCCAGTCGCCCACGCCGAGAAGGTACTTGGGTGCGCCGAGCGCCGAGGCGCCGCGCACGCCGAGCAGCTCGCCCGTGTGCGCGTCGAGGCGGAGGACCTGGCTTCGATCGGGGGAAAGGACGATCAAGGAGTCGCCGTCGAAGACGGGGCCGGCGGTCGTCCAGGGGGAGCTCGAGCCGCGCCCGGCGCGTTGCTGGCCGCCCAAGCGGCGCACCCAGACCGGGCGGCCCGAGTACGCCTCGATCGCGGTGATGACACCGAGCGCGTCGGCCCGGTACACCACGCCCTCGCGCAGCGCCGCGGTCTCCGTGGCGCCGGCGCTGTTGGCAAACGGCAGCGAGCCGATGCTGCCCATCACCCGCAGCCACCGCAGCTCGCCGGTGTAGGCGTCGAGCCCCAGCATGTACGCACTCACGGTCCGTCGCGAGCGCAGGAACTTGCGCGCGGCGACCACCACCACACCCTCGTGCACGATCGCCGGACCTCGCACGGCCGCTTCCTCGAGGCGATCGTCGAGCGCGGGAAGGAAGACCGACCACCGGATGCGCCCGGTCGCGCGATCCAGCGCGTGCACGCGCGGGTCGCCCATGCGTCCCTCGCTGATCGCGAGGCCCGTCGCGGCGATCACCAGGTCGCCCGACACGGTCACGGTCGTCGAGTCCTCGATGCGGTTGCGCTGGTGGGATCGCAGGCTCGGGGCGACGCCGTTGTCGTCGGTGATCTCGATCGTCGGCGGCGGCGTGGCGCTCCAGCGCTCGATGAGCGTGTAGCGATCACGTGCCGCGATGGTCTGCCCGTCGTTGACGAACACGACATCGTCGACCACGACGGGCATGGTCCACGGCCGCATGTCCTCGGTGGTGCGCGGGCGCACGCTCCGCGGGTCCGACGAGGTCAACGGCGTCATGCCCACCACGTGCAACGGCGAGGGCACGAGCCCGGACGCATCGAGCGGTCCAGACCCTGCCAGAGGCCCGCGCGACCGAGTGTTCGCCGCGGCCGGCGGCTCGATCGCGCTGGTATCAAGATCGCCCCGCGCACCCGACTCTTCGTGCCACCGCGCCGCGAGCGCTCGCGGCGCTGCGCGGTCGAGATATCGCGCAACCAGCGCCGCGATCTGCGCCGCCTCAGCACCGGCCGGGCCCGTGCGCCTCGGATGAAGCTCCAGGTCGAGCAGCGCGCGGTACGCCGCGTCGAAGGCGCCGAGCTCCACCCGCTGCTGCGCGAGGCGCAGCGTCGCCTCGTAGCCCGCGTCGGTGAGCAGCCGGGTCGCGGCGGCACGGGCGGTGTCGCCCGTGTCGAGCAGGCGCTGGGCGGCGGGGCCCTCGACCGCCCGGTAGCGCTCGAGCAACGAGGGGGAGTCGATCAGCCGCCGATGCACGACGTCGCGCACCGGCACGAACAGGTCGCCGTCGCCGGCGTTCGGTGCTGCGGCAAAGCCTGCACCGGCGTCGGCGGTGGAGATCAGGCGATCGCCGGCCTCGTCGAGCAGACGCTGGAGCGCGCGGACCGCCTCGGCGGCGTTGTCCGTCGCGAGCAGGCCGGGCAGCCCGGCGAGCGTCGCGGCCGCGGCGGGCGCGTCGTCGACGTACGTCGGGTTGTCGACCTGCCGCGCCAGCCCCTCACCGCTCGCAACACATACCGCGGCACACAGCGCGATCGCGACCCGCGAGCTGCGACCAGACGTGCGACGGCGGGCGTTCGGCGCGTGGTGGGTCATGGGCACATGGTCTTTCTGCGGTCTGCGGCTGGTGGCGTCGGCGGCGGGCGACGCCTCACGTTCGGAGCAGGCCGCACAAACGGACCAATGTGGCAGTCTACCCCGCCCCATGTGCTTGACCGGCCCACGCCAAAGGGGACAGCCGCCGATCTAGGGCGATCATGTTTACCGCGCTCCGGCTCGGACGGCTGCAGCCCCAGCTCACCGACAACACGACCGACCATGCCACGCAGCGGCCCACGCAGAGGCCCACGCGTCGGTCGAAGCGCGTGCACGCCGCCCTTCCGGAACTGGCGCTGCGGCGCCGGGACCTGCGTGTCGTGGTGCTCGTCATCGCGATCGTCGCGATGAGCGCGGGCGACCTCTACATGACCGTGACATTCCTCACCCACGGCGGCATGATCGAGTCGAACCCCTTCGCACGCGCGGTCATGCTCCAGAACTCGCCCGCGATGCTCGCCCTCTGGAAGGGCACCACCGTCGCCATGGCCGCGGGCATCCTGCTCTACGCCCGGCGGCGCGGCTCGGCGGAGCTGGCCGCGTGGATCGGCGTGGCGGCGATGACCATGCTCACGATCCACTGGGTCCGCTACATCGACGAGACCGCCTACTACACGCAGATGATCGCGATGGCCCAGCACTGCCCCGACCTCCAGCAACTGGTCGGCGAGGACTGGATCCGCATCGACTAGGCGGGCGATCGGCGGGGCCGTCGCTCGCTACCCTCTGGGCGTGACACACCCGAGCCGAACGCCACCGCCCGCATCCACACGCGCACCAGCAGCAATCGAGACACGCGCCGCCCGGCGCTCGGCGGTGCCCGCGCTGCTCGCCCTCGTGCTTGCCGTGGTCGGCTGCGGCCACACACCGCCCACCTTTGAGGTCGTCGGCGCACGCCTCGCCGAGCGCACGGACGATGGTGTCGTGCTGCACTTCGACCTCGACGCGACCAACACCAACCAGGACGAGCTCCCGCTCGAGGTCGCGAACTACTCGCTCTCGATCGACGGCAAGCGCGTCTTCACCGGGCGACGCTCACCGGAGGCGACACTCCGGCGGTTCGGCACGCAGCGGATCACGCTGCCCGCGGCGATCCCGCTGGAGGACCCCGCCGAGGGCGACGCGCTCACGACCGGCCTGCACCGCTACCGCCTCGAGGGATCGATCACCTACCTCGCGCCGGGCGTGCTCGCCGACGTGCTGTTCGACGCGCGCGTCTATCGCCCCTCGACACGCTTCCGCGATCAGGGGCAGATCGACTTCGACGCGCCGCCGAGCGACACCGGCGCTGCCGCCGCGGGCACGCGGGAGTAAGCCTTGGCCTAGACGACCACGAGCGGATCACGGTCCTTGGTGGCGCACCGGACCTCCGCCTCGGGCAGCAGCTCGGCGAGGCGATCGGCGAGGCGCGGCAGGTAGCCTCGCTCGGTGTTGGTGTGCCCCGCGAGCATGACGTTCATGCCCGCGTGCAATGCGCCGACGACCTGGTGGTGACGCATCTCGCCGGTGACAAAGAGCTCGCAGCCCTGCTCGCCAGCGGCACGCGCAAGGCTCTCCCCCGCGCCGGGCACCACGCCGATGACCTTCACCTTGCGATCGTGCCCGTCGGGCGGCGCGAGCCGCACACGCGATCGGCCGAGGAACGCCTTGAACCGATCGGCGATCTCCGCGAGCGTCGCCGGCTGATCGAGCACAAGACGCCGGCCCGCGCCGACCGACCGCACCGGCTCGCCCGCGAGCTCGTGCACATCGATCGCCGGTTCCTCGTACGGGTGGAACTCGCGGAGCGTGTCGAGCACGATGGGCAGGGCGCTGCGCGCGCACACCATTTCCAGGCGGTGCTCGTCGACCGTGCTGAGCTGCCCTCGCGCGCCCACGGTCGGGTTCGCCCGCTCGCCCGGCATAAAGGTGCCGGTGCCGGGCGTGCTGAAGGAGCAGACCCGGTATTCGCCGATGATGCCCGCGCCGGCGCTGGCCATCGCGTTGCGGACGTTCTCGAGTGCCTCGGTGGGCACGAAGGTCACGAGCTTGATCTGCCGGCTGCGTGCGACGCGCGTCCAGGGGGTCAGCGCTCGGCAGTCGCCGGCGATGCGTCCGGGCTCGGTCGAGCCGCTGAGACCCTCGCAGAGCCAATCGGTCACGCCCCCGGGCGCCGCGTCGAGCGCCGTGTGCGGGCTGTAGACCGCGATGCCCGCCTCGGCGGCACCCAGCACCACGCGCTGGCGCGGCGTCTGCCCGGTGATCCGGTTGAGCGGCTCGAAGATCGGCGGGTGATATGAAACGATCGCGCCCGCACCCGCTTGGACTGCCTCGGCAAGCACGCGCTCGGTGAGATCGATCGTTAAGAGCACGGGCCCGGTGAGCTCGGCCTCCTCGCGGCCGACCTGCAGCCCCACGCGGTCCCACTCCTCGGCGAACGCGGGCGGGGCGAGCGTCTCGATGGCGGCGATCACGTCGGAGATACGCATGTGAATGACCTGCTATTACCGGTATTTTCCCGCATCACAACGAAATGCCATGGCCGTTGAATCGTCTTGCAACAAGCCCGCGATGCCCGCGATGCAAGTGTACCCCAAAGGTGTGTCGCTCCTTGCCTAATTGCGTTGAGCGCACGGCGATCGCGTCGATATCTGTTTAAACGTGCGTACCGTTCCACGAGACGACGAAACGAAGTCGGCTCGCACAAAGGGCTGTCCGGGATGAACCATCCAATCGCTCCGCAAGAGCTCGGCAACCTGCAGTCGCTCACGCGCGTTGCGCCCGCGAAGATCAACCTCGCGCTGGCGGTCGCGCCGGCCGAGGAGACGGGCAAGCACGCCGGCTGGCACCGCATCCGGTCGTGGTTCCACGCGATCGACCTCGGCGACACTGTCACGCTGACCGTGCGACCCGAGGGCTCGCCCAGCGTGCTGACCCGCTTCGATGGCGACGCCCCCCAGCCGGGCGCGATCGACTGGAACCCAGGCTGCGACCTGACGCTCCGCGCCCTCCACGCGCTGGGTGCCCACGTCGGCCGGGAGCTGCCGGTGCACGCCGACGTGGTCAAGCGGATTCCGACCGGCGGGGGGCTCGGCGGGGGCTCATCCAACGCCGCGGCGGCCCTCCGCGGGGCGCGGGACCTCTTCGACCTGCCCGTGCCCGATCAGACGCTCCGCAAGATCGGAATGACCCTCGGCTCGGACGTGCCCTTCTTCCTCGACAGCTCGCTGGCTGCCCCCCGCCCGGCGCTCGTGGGCGGCTTCGGCGATTCGATCGAGCGGATCGAGCGGGCCACCGGCAGCCTCGTGCTCGCGCTCCCGCCCGTCGCCTGCTCGACGCCCGCGGTCTACAAGGCGTTCGACAGCCTGCCCCAGCGGCCCTTCAACGCCGAGGGCGTCGACGCACTCGCGGCGGTCGGCCGCCCCGCGTCGGTCGCGACCCGCCTGTTCAACGACCTCGCGGTCCCCGCCGAGATCGTCACGCCGGCGCTCGCCGGCCTGCGCGATGCGCTCACGGACAGCCTCGACCTGCCCGTCCACGTGACCGGCTCGGGCTCGGCGTGCTTCGCGCTGCTCGACACCGAGCACGGGTCTGCGCACGGGTCTCCGACTGCGTCCTTCGTCGCAGCACAGGCCGCCGCGGAAGCTGCGCTGCCTGGAACGAAGCTCGTTCGCGCGAATCTGATCTGATCGGCCCGCCCGCAGCGGTCGTCGCCCGACCCCGAAACACCCAGCACACCCAGCCCCCCCCGACAGCCCCGACAACCCCCTCACCCGGCGGGTCGGGGGGGTTCTACACTCGCCGCCGGAGACTCATCGGCCCGCGTGCGGCTGGGCGTCAAGCCCCGAGCCGAGCGTGCCGATCGCCCTTGCGGGGCGTGCGTTGCCCAGTGTGACGTGCGGACCCACATGAATTTGAACTTCTGACCGAACGGGAGAGCCGCCCATGTCCAACCAGCACCCGATCGTGGGCGTCGACCTCGGCGGCACGAACATGCAGATCGGCGTGGTCGCGCCCTCGACCCTCGCGGGGCTCGACGACACGCCCGTGCTGCTCGCCCAGGAGAAGAAGAAGACCAAGGCCGAGATCGGGCCCGAGGGCGTGGTCGATCGGCTCGTCCGCGCGATCGAGGAGTGCTGCGAGGAGGCGGGCGTCAAGACCAAGGACCTCGCGGCGATCGGCATCGGCGCCCCCGGCGCGGTCAACCACCGCGCGGGCGTCGTGCTCGAGGCGGTGAACCTGCGATGGAACCAGATGCCCCTGGCCGAGATCCTCAAGGAGCGACTGGGCGTGCCCGCGGTGATCGACAACGACGTGAACGTCGCGGTCTGGGGCGAGAACCGATTCGGTGCGGCCCGCGGGGCGCAGCACCTCATGGGCGTCTGGGTCGGCACCGGCGTCGGCGGGGCGCTCGTGCTCGACGGCACGCTCTACTACGGGCACTTCATGACCGCCGGCGAGATCGGGCACATGCACCTGTTCCCCCACCAAGCGCCCGGCTCACGCTCGCTCGAGCACAACACCTCGCGCACCGCCGTGGTCAACCGCCTCGTGCATTTGATCAAATCCAACCGCTCGTCGGTCATCCCCGAGCTGGTCGACGGCGACCTCACGCGCATCAAATCGGGCGTGGTGGCCGAGGCGTATGAGAAGGGCGACGAGCTGACCCACGAGGTCATCCACTTCGCCGCGGACATGCTCGGTGCGCAGATCGGCGGCGTGGTGACGCTGCTCTCGCTCGAACAGATCGTGCTCGGCGGCGGTCTGACCGAGGCGATGGGCCGATCGTTTGCCGACCTCGTGGAGGCGGCGATCCGCCGCGTGGCATTCCCCGACGCGTGCAAGGCTGTCGGCGTCGAGATCAGCTCGCTCGAAGAGAAGGCGGGCATCCTGGGCGCCGCGGTGCTCGCCCACGCCCGCGTCGCGGGGCATCTTGAGAGCCAGAAGTAACCGCCGCCCAACTCGCCGCCCAACTCACCGATCAGCACGAACGGGGCCCAAAACGAACACGGCCCGCGCCGCCGAAGCGGCACGGGCTCGTGGACACGATGGGTCTTGTTGAATGCTCGGGCGGGCTTACTCGGCCGCGAGGTCGTCGATGTCGGCAAGCACGCGATCGAGGATCGCGTCCACGCGTGCGTCGACGTCGTACGAGCCGTCGGCCAGCGCCTCGCGGACGCCCGAGACGACGTTGTCACGGACACCGGACGTGGTCTTGAGCTCGGCGAGGTACCGAGCCATGCTCGAGACCTCGACCTGGTCGTCGGCACGGGGTGCCGCCACCTGCACGGGTGCGGCGGCGCGTCGGACGTTGGTGGTCCGAGCGTCGATGCGGTCGCTCGCATCGATTCGACCGGCGGTCCGGTTCGTGATGGACAAGGCTTCACTCATGTTCTTCTGTTGCTCCTCAAACCGACTTCGGTTCGCTGTGGGGTCCGGCCGTCCTGGCCAGGGGCGATCCATCCTGCCGATGCCGTGTGTATCGTCCGCAAACCGAGGCGTGCTTGAAAAGGCGAGAGTTTCGGCTCAAGTGGGTTAAACGTTTTTCACAGAACGCTTTACGGACAATAACCATGACCCGGACGCACCGCTTTTCCTCACATTTTCCCGCCGGACTGGCGCGGTCGATCCCCCAGATCGGGCATACATACACCAACCGAACACGGGGCCCTATTCGGGTGTGGGGCCGCGCGGGGATGCTCGCCCCGGTCGTGATCGCCTTGGCGGGGTGTGCGGACGGAAATTCCGCGGGGACGGACGATCCGGCTCTGGACCGATCGGCGAGCGGGCGGGGCGAGTCGGCCCGGCGGACGTTCGATCCGGACGAGGCGGCGGACCTGTTCCGGGCAGCCGCGGCGGGCGCGGACCAGGCCGGCCGGCGCGATGCGTGGACGATCGTGCTCGCGACGTTCAGCGGCGAGAACCAGCAGCGCGACGCGGAGCTCGTGCTCGCAGCCCTGGGCGACATGGGTCTGGCCGGCTCAAGCCTCGAGACCCGCCGCGACAACACGGTGCTGACGTTCGGGGCGTACGAGGACCCCGACGACCCCAAAGCCGCCCAGGACCTGCGACGCGTCCGCCAGATCGCGCTCGACGGCCGGACGCCGTTCTCGGGCGCGTTCCTCGCCCCGCCCAACGCCGAGGCGGGCTCGGGCCGGATGCCCGAGTACGACCTGCGGTTCGCCAAGGCGCTGCACAACCCCGGCGCGCTCTACACCCTCGAGATCGCGGTGTACGCCCGGTCGGATCGGCGCCGACCCTCCCAGCAGGAGCTCGCACAGTTCCGGGCGGCGGCCGAGGAGGCGGTGCGGTCGCTTCGGGCCGAGGGCGAGCCGGCGTTCTTCTACCACGGCCCGAACCGCAGCTCGGTCACGCTCGGGCTCTACAACGCGGACGACCACGACCCCGAGACGCCGCAGCTCGAGTCGGTTCGGCTCCGCCTCGCCCGCGAACGCCATCCGACACTGCTGCTCAACGGCGCGGGGCTCCGCGAGACCGTGCGCACAAGCTCCGGCACCGCGACACGCCTTAAGCCAACCTACCTCGTCGGCGTGCCCGACCCCGATTGATCCGGCCCGGACCACGCCCGCTCGTTCACGCCCGCTTGAAATGGCGAGCCGGCACGTGCGCACGGCCCTCAGCTAGGCGGCGCTCGCCTCGCCCGGCTCGAGCCTGGCGATCACGCTCGCTAGCCCGGTCAGCAGCGCGGGGACCTTTCGGGGCTCATCCTCGGCGGCGCGCAGCACGGCTTCGGCGGCTTCGGTCAGGTCCGGATAGCCGTACGAGCCGGCGTGCCGTGCGAGCGACGACACGGTCTTCTGGATCGAGCTGGTGTCCTCTTGCTCGGCGGCGCGCGTCGCTTGCTCGCAGGTGAGCCGGGCGCTCTCGATGAAGTCGCCGAGCCATCGCTCTCGGTCCGGGCAGGCCGGAAGCGTCGAGTAGATGGGCTGGGCGCTCTGGAGGCAGGACGGATGCTCGCGCACGATCTGGCGGATCGCCGAGGCGAGCGCCCCGTCGCGGATCGGCACCTGCACAAACTCGCACCGCCCGAGCGGGTCCATCTTCGCGAGAAACTCCGCCTCGCGGTCGGCGGAGATCAGGATCACCGGCCCCTCGAAGGATCGGCCGCGACACTCCGTGAGCACGTCGCTCGCGTTGGCGCCGTCGCAATCCGCGTCGATCGCCAGGACCTGCACCTCGCCCCGGGCGATCTTGTCGAGCACCGCGCCGCGCGTGGGCGCCTGCTCGCATGTGACCTTGGTCTGGGCGAGGTGGAACGTGAGCGACTGCGCGAGCATCGCGTCGTCGGTGAGCGTGACCATCGAGCCGGCGATGGGCGTTTGCAGATCGGGATCCGTCGCGCACGCGGCGAGCCAGTCCTCGGCGCTGACCAGATCGCGGATCGGAAGCCGATCCGTGGCGCCGAAGCCGATGAGGTGGTGCCGACCGCCGAGCAATCGGCACCAGATGGCCCGACCGCCCACCGACGCGGGCTTGCGGCCCGGCAGCGCGAGCTCGAAGCCGAGCTCGGAGCACGGATGCACATAGCCGGGATAGATGAACTGGCCGCCCGAGGCGCTGAGATTGACGAGCCACGCGCTCTGCGCGGTCACCGTGCCGCCCGGCTGGTGGATGGTGCAGGAGATCTCGACGCCGCCCATCGGGAAACGATGATCGGACCTTCGCCGAGCGAACGCGGCGTTGTCACAGGCCCCCATGGCCTCGGCCTGCTGCACGAGAGCTTGGATCGATGGATTGACCGAGGGCATGTGCTTCACCGACACGGTGTGGGTTGAACGTCCTACACCTATATCGGGATCTGACGGCCTCGAATCGAGCAAAAAATCCCGCCCATGGTCTGTTCGCGCGATCTGCTGCATCCGCGTTGCTGGTCTTCCTCGCCGGGTTTCGCTCACGCCGGGACGTTGGGCAGCCGAAGGACTGGTCATTCCAGGGGATATCGCGATGCCACACGAACTCCGCCAGATCATCTACACGAGCACCGCCGCGTCACCCATCGACGACGGCATGCTGCTGACCCTCCAAGCCCAGTGCGCGAGGAACAACGATCCGACGGGGCTCACGGGATTCTTGCTGATCCACCGCGGCCACTTCCTCCAGCTGCTGGAAGGGCCGAGCGACGCGATCGACATGGTCTACGCGAAGATCGAGGGCGACGATCGGCACACGGAGTTGAACCTGTTCTCCGACACGATCGTCGACGAGCGCGCCGCACCCTCGTGGAGCATGGGCGTCTTCCAGCTCGACGACGACGGCGACGCCGACCACCCGCTGGTGCGCCTGCTCGAGACGTGCCTCGATTGGAACGGGCTCGATCCCAAGGCCGCCGAGGCGGTGCGGGCCCAGCTCGAAACACGAGCCGCCGCCTGACGCGCTCTATCGCGTACCGCGGACGCTGTTGTCCCCACTGATCCAGATCGGCTCGATGACCAGCACCCTCGGATCGGTGCGGTCGTCCATGCGCCAATCGACACGCACCCACGCGGGTATCGGGGCGTTCGAGCCCTCGACCTCGACGATCACGCGGACGAGGATGCGCCCGACGCCGCGGTCGTCGACGCCGCCGCGGGTCTCTTTGATGGTGTGCGTGGCGACCCGCCCGTAGGTGGGGTTGGCGACGAACTGCTCGATCCGCTCGGCGTCCCACCCGGTCGGTGACAGCCGCGAGTAGAGGCGTGCGGAGTCGTCGAGCATGGCACGGGTGGCCGGGCCGTCGGCGCGGGCGACCGCGTCGACGAGCGCCGCGGTGGCCTCGACGAGCCGCTCGCGATCGGTCGTCACCGCCGAGCCGAGCGCGAAGACGCCGCCGCCCACGACGAGCCCCGCCAGGGCCGCGATGCCCGCCGGGCCCGACTTCCCCCGGCCGAGCAGGACCCACGCGACGACGAGCCCCACCGCGGCCAGCGCCGCCGCCGGCAACGCCGGCTGCTCGAGCAGCCAGACCGACCAGACCGGCGGCTCGGGCACCACGGGCAGCTGCGGCGGGTCGATGACCGGCACCTGACCCAGCGCGCACGCGGCTACGGCGTCGAGCACTCGAACCGACAAAGAGCTGAGTAGACCGGTGGACATGGGCGATCATTGCGCACGGGTGCGGCCGAGGCCCGCGGCGGGGCGCTTGTTGCAGGCGGCGCACGCGATCGGCCGATGCTGCAATGCTGGTACCGTGGCGATTTTCGCCCGCGATGCCATGCGCCGGAGACTCGCTTGGGCCCCACCCACGGACCACATCCAGACCCACCCGCCAGCAGCGGCCGAGCCGGGCCGACGCTCGAGCGAAACCTCCGCGCGCTGGAACGCACGAGCCCCGACGCCGTCGCCGCGATCCGTGCCGCGACGCCCCATCCCGGTGTCGCCTGGATCGACACGCCCGAGGGCCCGAGCGCCACACTGGCGACCCTCGGCGAGGGCGGCCGACCGAGCGAGCGGGCACTCGCCTCCAAGCGCGGCCCGCGAACCGAGGCGTCGCGCTTCGCCGAGCGCATCGACATCGCCGCGAGCCCCGGGCTCGTTGTGCTGGGCTTCGGGCTCGGGCTGCATGTTGAGGCGCTTGGCGAGCGCCTCAAAAAAACCGGCGTGATGCTCGTCTTCGAGCCGGACGTCGCACTGCTCCGGGCGGTGCTCGAGCGGATCGACTGCTCGGCGTGGCTTGCCAGCACGAACGTGGCGCTGCTCATCGATCCAGAGGACGCGGGCGCGGTGCATCGCGCGATCCGCGGCGTCGAAGGTGTGGTCGCCAGCGGCGTCGCGATGGTGGAGCACCCGCCGTCCGTCCCCCGTCTCGGCAAGGCCGCGGCGCAGTTCGGCGAGACGATCGCGCTGGTGCTCAAGGGGCTCAAGACCACGGTCGTGACCACGCTGATGCAAGCGGAGGTCACGATGCGCAACGGGCTGCAGAACCTCGACCGCTACGCGACCACGCCGGGCGTCGACGAGCTGGCTGGTGTCGCGAAGGGGCACCCGGCGATCTGCGTTGCCGCGGGCCCCAGCCTTGCGCGAAACATCGATCAGCTCCGCGAGCCGGGCGTGCGCGAGCGGTGCGTGATCATCGCGGCGCAGACCGTGCTCAAGCCGATGCTCGCCAAGGGCATCAAGCCGCACTTCGTCACGGCGCTGGATTACCACGAGATCTCGAGACGCTTCTACGAGGGGCTCACCGCCGACCATGTCGAAGGCATCACGCTGATCGCCGAGCCGAAAGCAAACCCCGCGATCCTCGAGGCGTACCCCGGCGACATCCGAACGCCCAGCGACGAGTGGCTCGACACGCTGCTGGGAGACCTCGCGCTGCCCAAGGGCACGCTGACCGCCGGCGCGACCGTCGCGCACCTTTCCTACTACCTAGCCCGGCATCTCGGGTGCGACCCGGTCGCGCTGATCGGGCAGGACCTGGCGTTCACCGACGGGCAGTACTACGCCGCGGGCGCCGCGATCCACCGCGTGTGGGCGGGCGAGCTCGGGGCGTTCAACACGCTCGAGATGCTCGAGTGGCAGCGCATCGCGCGCATGGGCGGGCACCTGGTCAAGGCAACCGACCACCTCGGCCGGCCCGTGTACACCGACGAGCAGATGGCCTCGTACGCGCTGCAATTCGGCGAGGCGTTCGCGGCCGACGCGGCCCGCGGGCTGACGACGATCGACGCGACCGAGGGCGGGCTCGCCAAGGCGCACACCGTCGCCAAGCCCCTCTCCGAGGTTCTCGCGAACCTACCGGAGCGCGCGCACAAGCTGCCAGCTTCCGCCGCGAAAGTGGACCCCAGGCGGCTCGAGCAGGTTGCCGATCGCGTGCGCTCGGTCCGAGGCGATGCGCTGCGTGTCGCTTCGATCTCGCGCGACACCGAGGCGCTGCTTGGGACCATGGCCGAGCAGCACACCGACCAACGCCGCGTCAACGAGCTCATCGGCAAGGCACAGGCCAACGGCAAGCGCGTGCGTGACCTCGGCGCCGCCTACGCGCTCACGCAGCACCTGAACCAGACCGGTGCGCTCAAGCGCTTTCGCGCCGACCGCGCGATCCACATGGACGCCGGCGCGAGCGAGCTCGACCGCCAGCGCGCCCAGATCGAGCGCGACCAGACCAACGTGCGCTGGATCGCCGAGGTCGCCGATCGTGTGGGCGAGCTGCTCGAAGGATGCCTTGAGGCCCTCGGCGGCGCGCCGAAGATCACCCGCGACCCACCGCCCGAGGACGAGCGCCCGCGAGAGGGACAGGCTGTCGCGCTCGCGAGCGCCAGCGCGAAGGTCGTCGCGGTCATTCCGACCGATGTGGACCGCTCGTCGCTGGGTCGGCCGAGGCCGCTCGCCGAGCCCTTGTATGCCGGGCGGACGCTGCTCGATCTCACGCTGTCGCGCCTCGCCCAGTGCGAGCGTGTCGACCACGCGGTCATCCTGACCACGTCGCCCGACCGCGTCCGCGCGCTGCTCGACGCCTGGTCCAACAACGCCGGGTCCAAAGACGCCGGGCTCACCGTCGAGGTGGTCGAGCACGACGCGCCCTTCGGCCCGCGTCATCGCGCGACGGCCTCGGCGCGCCTCACGGCGCCGCACGCCTGGCGCGGTGGCATCGGCGGGCTCACCATCTATGACGAGCTGCTCAACGCGGGCGCGGTCGCCCAGGTGCTCGAGCGCGAGGGCGCCGACGCGGCGCTGCTGCTCGGGCCCGACTGGGCGATGGTCGATCCGGCACTCACCGACGCGGTGGTGGACCGCTTCGCCGAGTCGCCCTCGAAGCACCGCCTCGTGTTCACCCAAGCCGCCCCGGGGCTGGTGCCCTGCGTGATCGCGCGATCGCTCGCCACCGAGCTCGCCAGCGCCAGCGACGCGTGGGCCGCGAGCATCGGCGGCATCCTGACCTACCTGCCCCCCGCGCCGCGGCACGACCCGATCACGTCGGGGCATTGCGTCGCGGTGCCCGACGCCTTCCGCGATGCGCTCGTTCGCTGCATCCCCGACTCCGCGGCACGCCGACGCGCCATCGCCGAGGCGATGCTCGATGTCGACGGCGACGCGTCGGTCGCGAACTCACTCGAGCTCGTCGCCCTTCTGGGCGAACAGCACCGACGCTACGCGGGGCCCACGCCCCGGCATCTGATGCTCGAGCTCTGCACGGGCCGGCGAGCCGGCGGACGGCGCGCCATGTGGATCGCTGGCAGCGACGAGCCGGCCGAGCGGCTGCCGATCGACCCGGCGCTCGCGGCCCGGCTGGTCCGCGAGCAGGCGCGCGGGCGGGCCGACGCGATGCTCACGCTCGGCGGCGCGGGCGATCCGCTCCTGCACCCCGCCTGGCGCGAGATCGTCATGACCGCGCGGGCCGCGTCGATCGCGTGCCTGCATGTGCGCACGGACTTGCTCGTCGGGGAGGATGTGCTCGAGTCGCTGCTCGACCCGGCGACGATGCCCGATGTCATCTCGGTCGATCTTCTTGCGCACGATCCCGCGACGTATCGCAGCATCACGGGTGTGGACGCCTATGCCCTGGCGCGGGGCAATCTCGAGGCGCTGCTCGATCGGCGGGCCGCGTTGGGCTCGAGCTTTGGCGCGCCCTGGATCGTGCCTCGCATCACGCGCTGCGACGCGGTGTACGAGCAGATCGAGCCGTTCTATGCCGAGTGGATCATGCGTGCGGGCGCGTGCGTGATCGACCCGCTGCCCCGTGCGCAGGCCGGCGAGCGCATCGCGCCGCTGCCGTTGCCGCCCGGCGTCTCGGGCGCGACATCGCGCGATGCGATGCTCGTGCTCGCCGACGGCTCGGTGCCCATGACCTTCGACGATCTCGCGGGCAACCGCCTGATCGGGCGCGCCGGGCAAGAAGGGCTCGGCGACGTGTGGCGACGGATCGTGGGCAGCGCCGCGTCGCTGGAGCAGCTCGCGTGACCGCCCTCGCGATCATCTTGGGCCGGGCCGGGTCGAAGGGTGTGCCCGGCAAGAACATGCGCCCCGTCGCGGGCAAGCCGTGCGCACAGTGGACGATCGAGCACGCGCTGCACTCGTCGCGCATCGGCTCGGTGGTCGTGTCGTCCGATGATCCGGCGCTGCGTGAGCTTGCCCACCAGATGGGCTGCCGCGTGCACGAGCGGGCCGCTGAGGACGCGAGCGATACGGCCACGATCGATCAGGCCGCACGCGCGGCGCTCGCAGCAGGTGATCCGGCTGCGCAGCGCATCGCCATCCTCTACGCGAACGTGCCGGTTCGGCCTGTTGATCTTGCCGATCGTGCGCTCGCGCTGCTGGAGTCGTCGGGCGCGGACTCCGTGCAGAGTTACGCGCCGGTCGGCAAGCACCATCCCTGGTGGACCGCGCGGCTCGACGACGCCGGCTCGGTCGCACCGTGGGAGGGCGACGTGCTGAACCACGACGTCTACCGCCGGCAGGACTTGCCCCCGGCCTTCGTGCCCGACGGCGGCGTGATCGCGCTCACGCGCGCGGCGCTCATGCTCGAGCGATCCGAGATGGAGGGCGCGACGGCTTCCGATGCGGATGCCGGGCCGCACGCGTTCTTCGGACGCGACCGGCGGGGCATCCGCACGGGCGAGGGCGAGGTGATCGATATCGACTCGCCGATCGACCTTGTGGTTGCCGACGCGATCCTGCGCGAGCGCGGGCACACCCAACGACTGGAGCCGGCGCATGCGGATCGGTGATCGAACGATTGGTGACGGCGTCTACGTGATCGCCGAGATCGGTGTGAACCACGACGGCGAGGTCGAGCGTGCGCTCGCGCTGACGTCCGCCGCGGCCGAGGCAGGTGCCGACGCGATCAAGCTGCAGTACTTCCGCGCGTGCGACTTGCTAGCGAGCGATGCGGCGCTGGCGACGTACCAGCGCGAGGCCGGCGAGACCGATCCGAAGTCGATGCTCGAGCGTCTGGAGCTCTCGCTCGATGAGATGCGCCGAGTCATCGACCATGCGCACGCGCTCGGCGTGCACGCGATCGTGACGCCCTTCACGTGCGAGCACGTGCCGGAGGTGGCGACGCTCGCGTGGGACGCGATGAAGGCGGCGAGCCCGGACGTGATCAACAGGCCGTTGCTCGACGCGATCGCGCAGGCCGGGCTGCCCATGATCGTGTCGACCGGTGCGGCCGAGGCGGGCGAGGTCGAGCGGGCGGCGGGTTGGCTTGCCGAGCACCGCGATCGGCTCGCGTTTCTGCACTGCGTGTCGAGCTATCCGGTGCCGCCAGCCGACGCGTCGATCGCCGCGTGCCGGGCGGTCGCGAACCTGACCGGGTGCCCAACGGGGTACTCCGACCACACCGCGGGCGTGGTCGCTGGCGGGCTGGCGGTCGCCGAAGCGGGCGCGGTGCTGCTCGAGAAGCATCTGACCGACGATCGCTCGCGCCCTGGCCCCGACCACGCCGCGTCGCTCGAGCCGGGCGACATGGCCGAGTACATCCGCCGAGCGCGCGCGGGTGACATCGCCGGCATCGATCCCGAGCGGGCGGCGCGCATGCTCGGCGATGGCCGAAAAATGCCGTTGCCCGTCGAGCTCGATGTTCGGCGCTTGAGCAGACAGAGCGTCGTCGCCGCCCGGCCCATCGCGCCGGGCCAGGCGATCCAGCGGCGGGACCTAACCGTTCGCCGACCCGGCACGGGCGTCGAGCCCTGGCGCATCGACGACTTCGTCGGCAAGCGTGCCGCGACAGCGATCAAGTCGGGCGCGTGCGTCACCGACGACCACTTCGTCGAGCCGGGCGCCGCGCTCGGGGGTGCGGCGTGATCGGCGATGGGTGGGACGAGCACCCCGCGGCCCGGCCCGGCGCGGGCGAGACGCCGCATGCCACCGCGCCGCGCCGGGTCATGATCGTCACGGGCTCGCGCGCCGACTTCGGCTTGCTCGTGCCCGTGATCGAGGCGGTGCGCGAGCACCCCGCGCTCGAGCTCCAGGTCGTCGCGGCCGGCAGCCATCTCATCTCGCCCGCGGAGACCTTTCGCGATGTGAAGAAGCTCTTCGAGGTGACCGACTCGATCCCGATGCAGATCGCGGGGCGGACGACGCGGCTCGACGATGCCGAGGCAACGGGCCGAGGCATCGCACGCTTCACGCGCACGCTCGCGGCGCATCGGCCGCACTGGGTGGTGGTGCTGGGCGACCGGATCGAGGCGTTCGCCGCGGCCAGCGCCGCGTCCATCGCGGGCATCGCGGTCGCGCATCTGCACGGCGGCGATCGGGCCGAGGGCATCGCCGATGAGGCGATGCGGCACGCGATCACGAAGCTCGCGCACCTGCACCTGCCCGCGACGCCCGCTAGCGCCGAGCGGCTTGTGCGCATGGGCGAGGCCGAGGCCTCGGTGCGGTGCGTCGGGTCGCCCGCGGTCGATGCGATCGGCGCGATCGAGCCCATGGACGACGCGGCGGGCGGGGCGCTTGGCGATCCGGCGGCGCTGATGCTCATGCATCCGGTCGGTCGGCATCCGGAAGAAGAAGAGCACGCCGCCGCGACCGCGCTCGAGGCGGTCCGCGGCGAGCTCGGCCCGAACCACACGATCCTCGCGCTCGATCCGAACCACGATCCGGGCCGACAGGGCATCAAGCGCGCGCTCGATCTGGCGGCGGAGGCGGATCCTGAGGCGGTGGTGAGGCGCTCGCACATGCCCCGCGAGCAGTTCGTCGCGCTGCTCAAGCGGCTGGCGCGGCGCGGCGGCGCGATGTTCGGAAACTCGTCGGCGGCGTTGATCGAGGCGGCGGTCGTGGGGCTTCCAGCGGTCAACATCGGCCCGCGGCAGGCCGGGCGCGAGTCGCCCGGGAACGTGGTCGACGCGGCGGCGGAGCATCGCGACGCGATCGCCGCGGCGTGGCGGTCGGCGTGCACGCTCGATCGCTCGGCGATTGTGCATCCGTACGGCGACGGCACGGCGGGCCGGCGGGCGGCGGATGCCCTCGCGACGATCGACCCGACGGCGACGACGCTGCTGCGGAAGCAGAACGCGTACTAGCACGCCGATTCGAGCGCACCAACAAGCCCCGCCGCGAGATGACATCGCGACGGGGCTGGGAAGATGGGTGGCGCTGGTGGGCGCGTGCGGATGGTCGTGCGGCGATGGCCCGGGGGGATCGGCCCGCCGATGCGATCGGCTCAGCCGCGACGGCGGCGGGTGCCGAGCACGAGGCTGCCCGCGGCGAGGGCGATCGTGCCGGGCGCCGGGACGGGCTCGCCGATCGCACCCCACGAGATGTTGTCGATGGCGAATACGTCGGCGGTCTCGATGGGGATGATGCGGACCTGGGCGATCACATCTTCCTCGAACATCACACCGACGTAGTCTGCGTGCACGCCGAACTTCGGGCCGGGCGTTGGCTCGACGGAGGCAAGGAGATTGCCCTCACCGTCGTAGAACTCCGCGACGTTGCCGGCGAAGTTCGGATCGAACCAGCCGAAGCCGAACTGGGCGACGGGCGTGGCGAGATCGATATCGATTGGGAACACGGGGGCACGGACCTCGCCGTCGAGGCGGGGGAACAGCGCCATGCCCTCGACGTGGGTGCCGTTGACAGGGAACATGCTGATGTCAACGGTCGACATGCCACGGTTGGATGTGAACGTCAGGCCGTCGAGCGAGAAGGTGTTGCCGCGGGACGAGATCGAGGTGTTCTCGAAATCGGTCATCGCGTTGTTTGCCGACATCTGGCTTGCGTCGGTGACGACGGTGAAGGCGTAGGAGGACCCCGCTGTCGCGGCGATCGCCGCGAGCAGCACACAGTTCTTTGCGTTGTTCATGACTCTTCTTCAGTTGGGAAAAAACACCAACTACACTTCTGAGCACCGTCGCGACGCCGTTGTCCTCGGCTTCCCGTTCCGGGGCGGCGTGTCCTTGCCGACGTGCTCCCGATGCCTGGAATATGCCACCATCCAGCGTTCGGGCCAGGTGTTGTCGATGATCCATACGCCCGACACGGGGGTGCGGGTCCACCCATCCGTCGAGCCGTTACAAACGGACCGGCACCATGTTCTAAGGTCGCGTGGGGGCCGATTTATCGGGCTGGATTTTCGCGGCTTTCGTCGCTCCCGCCCTCCGGGCGCAGCGAGCTGCCCCGGCGGATGGCCGCCTTGCCGAATCGGTCGGCGATCGAGTCTGCCGCGGCGTCGAGCGCGCGCTGCTTCTTCGCCTCGCCCTGGTCGAACAGGCCCGCCTGCTCCGCGTCCTCGCCCGCGAGGTTGCTCGCGCTCACGCCGAGCAGGCGCAGCGGCCGGAACGCGCGTGATGCCCACGCCTCGAAGGTGTCGCGCGCCGCTGCGGCGATCGCGTCGGTCCTGCTCGAGGGCGTGGTGAGCGTCGCGGCGCGCGTGAACGTGGTGAAGTCGGGGAGGCGGAGCTTCACGGTCACGGTGCGCGCGACGCGGTGGTGGGCGCGTAGCCGACGCGCGACCTGCTCGGCCTGGTCCGCGAGGATCGTGCGGGCCACGTCGGGGTCGTCCACGTCGGTGCCGAAGGTGCGCTCGTGCCCGATGCTCTTGGCGGTGCGGTCGGGCGTGACCGGGCGGTCGTCCTCGCCGCGTGCGCGGGCGGCGAGCTCGGCACCCCAGTCGCCGAGGACCGACGCGAGCGTGGCGTCGCTGAGGCGGGCGATGTCGCCGATGGTGCGAACACCCAGGCGGGTGAGGCACTTGGCGGCCGCGTCGCCGACGCCCGGGATTGTCGTGGCGGGCATCGGCCAGAGCGTGCGCTTGACGGTGTCCTGGTCGAGCAGGAGCGCGAGGCCGTCGGGCTTGTCGAGGTCCGAGGCGATCTTCGCGACGAACTTGTTGGGCCCGGCGCCGATCGAGATGGTCAGGCCGGTCTCGCGGCGGACGTCGCCTTTCAGGCGCTGGAGCGCCGCGGCGGGTGGTCCCAGAGCGCGCTCGGTGCCGGTCATGTCGAGGTACGCCTCGTCGAGCCCCATCGGCTGGATCAGGGGCGAGTACCGCCCGAGCACGTCGTAGACCCGGTCAGAGAGCTCGCGGTAGCGCTCGAAGGCGGGCCTGGCGATGACGGCGTGCGGGCAGAGGCGCAGGGCGACGGACGTGGGCATGGCCGAGTGGCAGCCGAAGTCGCGGGCCTCGTAGGACGCGGCGGCGACCACGCCCCGGGGCCCGCGCCCGCCGATGAGCACGGGCTTGCCCCGCAGCGCCGGGTCGTCGAGCTGGGCGACCGACGCGAAGAAGGCGTCGAGATCGGCGTGGACGATCAGGCGGGATGACGCGGCGGGGTGCATCGGCCCGGCATTGTCGGCGCTCGGGGGCGGGTGCGCGGCGCAAAAAGAATGGACGGCCGCGTGAGGTTCACACGGCCGCCCGGAGGGAGAAAGAGAGAGCTCGTTGTCGGCCGGCGATTGGGACGGTTGGCCCCAGAGCCGCGGCCGGGTGTGTCGGAGGTCGGCCGCGGGACGCCCGG